>WHST01000020.1 GCA_009379955.1 Streptosporangiales bacterium
CCACGTGATCGTCGATCAACACGTACAGTGCGGTCAGGAGGGTGTTCAGATCTTTGCTCACACATCGAACATGAACACCCTCCCCCACATCCACGGCCACGACGCGCCCAGGCCCTTCAAGGAATCACTCATCTAGGGCGTGTCTCCAAACGACTGTCCGGGCTACGCACGCCGCTTGGAGACGCACCCTGGGCGTCAGACCCGGTCGTCGGTCCAGGTGCCGGCCACCGCACGCACCTGCTCGGGGTTCTCGAACCTCTTGTCGAGCATGCTCGCGTACCACTCACTCTCGCCCATCGACTCGGCGGCGGCCAAGCTCGGCAGCAGGGTGGTCATGCCCGTGCCCTCGTCGAACTGAGCCTTCTTGCGCCAGAGGATCTCGTCCGGGAGCAGGTCGGAGGCGACCGCGCGCAGGATCCACTTCTCGACCGGCTCGCCGTCGGGAGCGAGCTGCTTCAGCCGGGGGTGGATCTCCATCGCCTCGGCGATGACGGCCTTGTCGAGGAACGGGACACGCGCCTCGACGCCGTGCGACATCGACATCCGGTCGACGCGCTGCAGGTTGATGTTGTGCATCGACTGCAGCGAGCGGCGCAGCTCGGCGTGCAGCTTCTCGTCGGGGTCGTACGAGCCGTGGTAGGCGTAGCCGGCGAACAGCTCGTCGGCGCCCTCACCGGTGAGCACGACGGTGACGTGCTCGGACGCGAACGCCATGACCTGCCAGGTCATGACAGCCGATCTGACGCTGTTGATGTCGGCGTTCTCGAGGTGCCAGATCACGTCGGGCATCGTGCCGACGACGTCGTCGGGGTCGACGACGAGCTCGTGGTGGATCGTGCCGAGGTGGTCGGCGACGACGCGTGCCGCGCGCAGGTCCTCGGTGCCCGGCAACCCGACCGCGAAGGTGTGGAGCTCATCGACGTGCGGCCGGGCGAGCGCGCAGACCAACGAGCTGTCGAGCCCGCCGGAGAGCAGTGCGCCGAGGGGCACGTCGCTGCGCAGCCGCTTCACCACCGCGGCCTCGAGCACCTCGCGTAAGTCGCGGACGACCTGCGCGGTGGGACGGTCGACGGGATCGGTGTCGGGCACGTCGTAGTAGCGCATCAGGCCACGATCGCTGTCGTAGACGTGACCCGGGGGGAACTCGGTGATCTCGTCCGCGACGCCGTCGAACGCCTTGACCTCGCTGCTGAACCCCTCGACGTCGCCGATGCGCACGCGGTAGAGCGGCTTCTTGCCGAGCGGGTCGCGCGCCGCGATGACGCGGTTGTTCGCGACGTAGACGAACGCGAACATGCCGTCGAGCCTGGCCGGCGCGCCGGCACCCCAGCGACGTACGGCATGCAGGATCGACTCGCTGTCGGACCCCGTGTCGTAACGGTGCTCGCCGAGCTGGCCGCGCAGCGCCGTGTCGTTGTAGATCATGCCGTTGGCCACGAGCGCGTCACCGGACGGGCTGACGAGCGGCTGATGGCCGTGCGCCGGGTCGATGATGGCGAGCCTGCGGTGACCGACGAGGTTGTGGTCGGCTACGCGGTGCGTGCCGACGCCGTCAGGACCCCGATGCGATAAGCGGTCGAGCGCGTCGTCGAGCAAATCAGGAAGATCGTCGAGCGACTCGGGGTCGGTGGAATGGACTGGGAGTAGGGCAGCAAGCCCACACACGTGCGAACACGTCCTTCAACACCATCGCGAACAGAACGGGCCCCATCGTACCTGGTCGCCGAACGGGGTGTTGCAGTGCGTGAACGAACCGTTGTCGTCAACACAACGGCGCAGGTGCCTCGCCCGAGGACGACAGGTGGTAGTGGCGCAGACACGCCTGCGCGAGCCGCTCCCCGTCACCGGACTCCGCCGCAGCCACGAGTTCGAGATGTCGCTGCGCCTGCACGCTTCCCGAGCCCGTGCCGCGCCGCGTCAACGTCACCAGCAACGGGCCGAGCAGTGGCTCCTGGCTCCGCCACGCCTGGTGGAGCCACCGCTGGTCGGCCACCTCCATCAGAATGCCGTGGAACGCACGATCGAGCTCGATGAAGCGTTCGAGGTCGTCGGGGAAGCGCAGCGACGCCATGCGTCCCGCGGTCTCGCGCAGCCGGGCGGCCACGGCGGGGTCGAGGGGTGCGGCGAGGCGTCGCGCCGCATGGGCCTCGAGCAGACCGAGCACCTCGCAGATCTCTGCGGCGTCGCGGTCGCCGAAGGCGCGCACCCGGTGGCCCCGATGCGGGACCACCTCGACCAGGCCGCTCGCCGCCAACCGTTGCAGGGCCTCACGGATCGTGCTCCGGCCGACCTGCAGCTCGGCGGCGAGTCGCACCTCGACGAGGTGCTCCCCCGCCGGCAGCGAACCCTTCATGATGGCCAGCCGCAGCTGGCTCGCCACCTGGTCGACGAGCGTGCGCGACGCCGGCGGGACCAGGACCTCCCGTGACACCCGTCCCCTGTCTGACACCCGGGCCTCCTCGTCCGGCGAAGTCTTGACAGTACGCCACGCGAGGAGGATTGTCAGACATCCCGACAACCGAGGGGAAACCATGGCCTCGACCGGAGCCCGTCAGGGCAGTCGTGGAGCGATCTTCGCCGGCTCGTTCGGCAACATGGTCGAGTGGTACGACTGGGGCATCTTCGGACTGCTCGCGCCGGTCTTCGCCACGCAGTTCTTCCCCGCCTCCGACCCCACGGCGGCCCTGCTCTCCACCCTGCTGACCTTCGCGCTCGGCTTCCTCGTCCGGCCGTTCGGCGGGATCCTGCTCTCCCCCATCGCCGACCGCGTCGGGCGCCGGACGATGCTCGCGGTCACGGTGCTGCTGATGGGCGGCGGCAGCATCCTGATCGCGGTGACGCCGACCTACGAGACGATCGGCATCGCCGCACCGGCGATCCTGCTCCTCGCCCGCTGCCTGCAGGGGCTGTCCGCGGGCGCCGAGTTCGGCACCAGCTCGGCGTTCATCGTCGAGCACGCCCGCCCCGACCGCCGCGGCCTCGTGGGCTCCATGCAGCTGGTGAGCATCGGCCTCGGCACGCTGCTCGGCAGCGGCACGTCGTCGATCATCAGCCAGTGGTTCACCGGTGACGCCGCCGCGTGGGGATGGCGGCTCGCGTTCGGCCTCGGCGGCCTGCTCGCCCTGGCCGGCCTGATCCTGCGCCTCGCGGTCGACGAGACGCCCGCCTTCGAGGCCGTCAAGGACGAGGGCAAGGTCGTGCGACGGCCGCTGCGGCAGGCGATCAGGGAGCACCCGCGTGCGCTGCTGCGCATCATCGGGATGAGTGTCGGCGGCACCGTCTGCTTCTACCTGTGGACCGTCTACCTCCCGACGTTCGGGCACCTGACCGGCGGCCTGTCGCTGTCGACCACCCTCGCCGTCAACACCGCGTGTCTCGGCCTGTTCGTCATCCTGCTCCCCCTCGTCGGCTGGGCGTCCGACGTCTGGTTCGGGCGAAAGAAGCCGATGGCCGTCGAGGCGATCGGGTTCGTCGTGCTCGCCTTCCCGCTCTTCGCGCTCGCGAGCAGCGGCAGCCTGGCTGCGTACGTCGTCGCGAGCGTGATCGGCATCGTGCTGCTCACCGGTATCGAGGCGAACCTCGCCGCGGCGTTCTGCGAGCAGTTCCCGGCGAACCTGCGTGCCACCGGCATCGGTGTCCCCTACGCGATCGCGACCGCGCTGTTCGGCGGCACCGCACCGCTCATCACGACCGAGCTCGTCTCGCTCGACAAGGCGATCTGGATCGCGGCGTACGTCATCGTGCTGCAGGTCGTGTCCGCGGTCGTGTTCCTGCGCATGCCGGAGACGAGCGAGCGGCATGCCAAGGGGCCGACGGTCGCGACGGCGACGGCAACCGCGGCCGAGGGAGACGGCGCGTGAGGCCGGACGACGACGGCTTCACCGTCCGCACGTCGCGTGGTGCGCGACGGCTGCGACCCGGCGACGGTTACACGCTGCCGCACGAGCACGTGTCGTGCGACCTGCGCGCCCGGTGGCACGGCGAGGGCGAGGCGCAGGCGCTCGACCCGCCCGGCGTACGCGTCGGGCCTGACCTGCTCGACGAGATCCGCCACCGGCCGCAGGCCTCGGTCAGGGAGAACCTCGTGCTCTCCGACTGGTATCTCGCCGCGACCGAGCTGCGTCCGGTCGGGGAGACCGGCGGCCAGCTCGTCGTCGACCTGACCGTGGAGGGCCTCTTCCCGCAACCGAGACTCTCCACGCGGTCGGCCGAGCTCGCCGGGCTGCACGCGGTCGTCGCGGTCGGACGGTACCTGCCGGGCTCGTTGTCGCGGGACGAACGCGACGAGTCCGTCGAGTCGCTCACCGAACGCTGGGCGCGCCAGGTCGACGAGGGGGTCGACGGCTGCACGATCGGGGTGATCGGCGAGCTCGGTGTGGGTCATGACCTCGGCGACGTCGAGCGCCGCACCCTGCGCGCCGGGGGCGCGGTCGCCGCGCGCACCGGTCTCGCCGTCAACGTCCACATCGAGCCGGGCTCCCCGCACACGCACGAGGCACTCGACGTCCTCGCCGACGCCGGCGCCGACCTCGCCAGGGTCGCCGTCAGCCACGTCGACGCGACACCCGACCTCGCGTCCCTGACCGCGTTGCTCGACCGCGGTTGCTACGCCGAGTTCGACCTCTTCGGCCGCGCGCCGACGTTCCGGTTCGCCGGCCGCTACCTCTCCGACGACGAGACGCGCGCCGACGCGGTCGCCGAGCTGGTCCGGCGCGGTCACGCCGACAGGCTCCTGCTGTCGCAGGACATCTGTATGCGGACGGGGCTGCTGCGGTACGGCGGCCCCGGCTACGCCCACCTCGCCAGGCACGTGCTCCCCGCCCTCGCCGCGCGGATGGGCGACGAGGCCGTCCACCGCATGACCAGGGTCAACCCGCTCCGTCTGCTCGCAGTCGACTGAACGCTCCATTCCGACCTCCTGGGAGGACATCCGTGACGACGCACCACACCCTGACCATCGATGCGCTGCCCGGCGAGCCGCTGGCGGTGCCGTACGCCGAGATCAGGGGCGACCGCGCCGGTCCGCACCTCACCGTCGTGGCGGGTGTGCACGGCACGGAGTACACCTCGATCGCCGCGGTGCGCGAGCTCGTCGCGACGCTCGACCCGCGGACGCTCGCGGGG
Organism: Streptosporangiales bacterium; assembly: GCA_009379955.1. Classification (NCBI taxonomy): domain Bacteria; kingdom Bacillati; phylum Actinomycetota; class Actinomycetes; order Streptosporangiales; species Streptosporangiales bacterium. The sequence goes on from WHST01000020.1 coordinate 5,125, forward strand.
CGCGTGACCGCTGTCCCGGTCCTGAACCTGCCGGCGTTCTGGGCGCGTTCCCCGTTCGTCGTGCCCGTCGACGGCGAGAACCTCAACCGCTGCTTCCCCGGCGACCCGGACGGCGGCTACACCCAGGCGCTCGCCCACCACCTGTTCACGGCGTTCATGTCCGGCACCGACTACCTCCTCGACCTGCACGCGGGTGACCTGCCCGAGGCGCTGGAGCCGTTCACCATCTACGACGAGTCGCCCGTCGACGACGCCGCCCGCGGGCTCGCGCTCGCGTACGGCGTCGGCCATATCGTGCGGCAGAGCGCGGCGGCTCGTACGGTCGGCGGCAGCTCGTGCGCGGCCGCGGCCGACGCCGGTGTCCCCGCGATCATCGCCGAGGCGGGGCAGAACGGCATCCTCGACCGCGCCGCCGTCGAGATCCACCTCGCCGGGCTCGCGAACGTCCTCGGCCACCTCGGCATGACCGAGCACGCACCGACGGGCGTGCCCGTGCCCGAGGAGCACGCGGGTTGGGCCTGGCTGCGTACCCCGGACGCCGGCTGGTGGGAGCCGGCCGTCGGCGTCGGCCGGCAGGTCGAGAAGGGCGACCTGCTCGGCGTCGTCAGCGACGTCCTCGGCGACGGGCGGCACGAGGTGGTCGCGCCGGTCGCGGGCGTCCCGTTGTTCGTCACGTCCAGCCCGGCCGTCGTGGCCGACGGCCTGCTGCTCGGGCTGGCGAAGCGAGGAGGTGCCTGACATGGCATCGGGACCGAGGATCGCGGTCGTCGGGCTCGGCTCGATCGGCGCGATGACGTCGTGGCAGCTCGCGCGCCGCGGGGCAACGGTCACCGGGTTCGAGCAGTACAGCCCCGGCCACGACCGCGGCGCGCACGGCGGTGAGACCCGCATCTTCCGCACCGCGTACCTCGAGTCACCCGACTACGTGCCGTTGCTGCAGCGTGCACGTGCCCTGTGGCGCGAGCTCGAGGCGGAGACCGGCGCCGACCTGCTCCACCTCGGCGGCGTGCTCACCATCGGGTCGGGCGCGACGGCCGAGATGGGCAACATCAGGACGTCGGTCGAGTCGTACGGCCTCGACGTCGAGGAGCTGACACCCGCGGCGGCGCGCAGCCGCTACCCGCAGCACACGTTCGAGGACGACGACGCGGTGGTGCTCGACCGCGACGCGGGGCTGCTGCGTCCCGAGCTCGCGGTGCTCCACGCCGGACTGCGCGCCGAGACGCTCGGCGCCACCGTCCACAGGTACACGCGGGTGACGGCGGTCGAACCCGACGACCGCGGCGTGGTCGTACGCTCCGACGCCGGCGAGGAACGCTTCGACCACGCGGTGGTGTCGACGGGCCCGTGGGCCATGGAGCTGCTCGAACGCCTGGGCTACGCGGCCGGCACCATCCACGTCCGCCGGCCGGTGCAGGCGTGGTTCCCCGCCCGCGACCCGTCGCTGTTCCGCGCGGACCGCTGCCCCGTCTTCATCCGCCTGACGCCCCTGCACTGCTACGGTCTGCCCGCCACCGACGGGTCGGGGCTGAAGCTCGGCCTGTCCTACGAGGACAACCTCCCGGTCGACGACCCCCGCGCGCTCGATCGAACGGTCACTGTGGCGGAGCTCGAGAAGTTCAGGGACACCGCACGTCGCCTGCTGCCGCAGGTCTACCCGGACCCGACCCGCGTGAGCGCGTACATGGAGGGATACACCGCCGACCACCACGCGCTCGTCGGCCGGCTGCCGGGCAGCGACCGCGTCACCGTGCTCGCGGGGTTCTCCGGGCACGGCTTCAAGCTCGCCCCGGCGTTCGGCGAGCTGGGCGCCGACACCGCCCTGGGCGCGGCCGGCACCCCACCGATCCCCCAGCTCGACCCGGCTCGCCCCCTGGGACCGCCGCCGGGCGACTTCACCGTGCTCTAGCCGAACGCGCACCGCCTCGACGGGGTCAGGGGTGGAAGGCGTAGGCGGTAGTGTCGGTGAGGGGCTCGTAGCCGAGTCGCGCGTAGATCTTGTTCGAGGTCGGGTTGGCCAGGTCGGTGTTCAGGCAGACGTCGCATGCTCCCTGGTCGAGCAGCCGGCGGGTGACGTCGGCCACCAGGCCGCTGGCGTAGCCGCGGCCGCGGCGTTCCGGCGGCGTGTAGACCGGACCGACCCGCGCGACGCCGGCGACGAGCGGCGAGTGGCCGACGTACGAGACGACCTCCTCGCCGTCACCGGTGTCGTCGAGCCAGACGTACGCGCAGCCCGTCGCGATGCGTTGCGCGACGTCGCCCCGCGTCGACTCCTCGTCGGCGCCGTTCGCCGGATCGGACTCCTGCCGGAACGCCCACGACCAGGTGCCCAGCAGGGCCTGGTCGGCGACGGACGCGGGGCGGGCGCGGCCGGGCGTGCCGGTGGGCGACGTCAGCTCACCGAGAACGTGGAGGCGCACCGCCATCGTCACCTCGTACGACCGGTGACCGTCCGCGCACCACAGCTCGGCGAAGTCACGTGCGAGGTCGGCGGGACCGCTGACGCCGGGCAGGTCGTGCCCCGCGTCGGCCATGGCCGCGGCGACGAGGGCCACCGCCTCGGCAGGCATGGTCGTGAGGACGGCGACGTAGGGCGGGGTCCGTACCGCCACACCGACGACCGGGCCCGCCGCATCGCGCACGGCGACGTACGTGCTGGGCGCCGCGTCGACGACCTCGCCGGTGGCGCGCTTCACGACGATCGTCGACACCACGCTGTTCAGCACCGGGTCGGCGGTGAGGAACTCCGCCGTCGCGGCCCAGAACGCGGCTGGGTCGTCGGTCACGTCGCATCGCATGACGTGATACTGCCCGGCTCCCGGTGCCGACTCAACCGGGTTCCGCTGCGACTCTGGACCAGTGGACCACTTCGCCGCGGGAATGCCTCCGATGTCCCGCCGGTGCAACGTTCCGGACGGCGAGAGCCCTGAGCACTGGTCTACTTGGATCTGCCGAAGACCCTTCCCGGCCGGGCCGTACCGGTGTTGAGTTCTGGCATCCGCGATCGTGCGAGCCGGGTGGACCCCCGACACGGACTCCACTCGGCGATCCCCCCGGGAGCAGGCATGGGCCAGGCAATGGGCAGAGCGCACCGACGTCGACTGGTCGCCGTGGTGGCGGCCCTCGCGTGCACGGCCGGAGTCGCGGCGTGCGGCGGTGGCAGTGACGGTGGCTCCGACGGCGGCGACGTCACGCTGACGTTCTGGACCCACACGCACCCGCCGATGATCGAGCTGAACAAGACGCTCATCGCACAGTACGAGAAGGCGAACCCGAACGTCACGGTCGAGTACCAGACCATCCCGAACACCGAGTTCGGCACGAAGATGCTGACGGCGCTGTCCAACGGCACCGGGCCCGACGTCATCAACATGGACGACAACGCACTGCGCGGCGAGTACATCCCGAAGAACCTCCTCGCGCCCGTCGATCCCAAGGCGTTCGGCAAAGGCTCGGTCGAGGAGCTGGAGAAGGGCTACGCCGCGGGCGTCCTCGACGGCGCCAAGGACGCGAAAGGCACCCTCTACGGAGTGCCGAGCGAGCTGAACAGCACGGCCTTCGCCATCAACACCAAGCACTTCCGCGACGCCGGTCTCGACCCGAAGAAGCCGCCGAAGACGTGGGACGAGGTATCCGCGTACGGCAAGAAGCTCGTCGCCGCCGGGCACGGGCAGTCGTTCAACTTCAACTACATCCACTCCGGCTGGTACAGCCAGATGTACCAGACGCTGCTGAACCAGACGGGCGGCAGCATCGCGAACGGGTCGTGCGACAAGGCGACGGTCAACCAGCCGAAGTCCGTGGCGACGATGCAGATCTGGGCCGACCTCGCCCGCAACGACAAGATCGCCGACCCGCACAAGGCGAGCCGCGAGGCGACGGCGCCGTACCAGGACCTCGCCACCGGCAAGCAGTCGATGGCGATCGTCTACCCGTGGTCGATGCCGCAGATCGCGGACTCGAACCCCGATGTCTACAAGGACCTCAGCGTCGTGCCGCTCCCCCAGGTCGACGTCGCGAAGCCGGTGATCCGTTGGTACGGCTACGACTGGGCGGTGAACAAGGCGTCGGAGGAACAGGAGGCGGCCTGGAAGTTCATCGCGTTCCTCTCCACCAAGCACGACGCCTGGCTCAGCGATGTCGGGTTCATCCAGGGCCAGCAGGGCTGGACCGAGTCGAAGCCGGCCAAGGAGCTCGACGACTACGACACGTGGGCCAAGGCGTATACCAACGGCAAGTTCGACCAGGTGTGCCCGCACTGGAGCGAGGTCCAGGACGCGCTGAAGGCCGCCATCGACAAGGTCGTGTTCGACGGTGTCGCGCCCCAGCGGGCGCTCGACCAGGCGAACACCCAGATCCAGTCGTCCATCGAGTAGCCGGTGGCAGCGACCAGCAGTGCCGTGCCGCGCGGGCAGGCGGGGCCGAGACGCCGCCTCGACGCGAGACGTGACGCCGTCGGGGCGATCCTCGCCGTGCCCGCGCTGGTGCTGTTCCTCGCGTTCGCGATCTGGCCGGCGCTGCGCGTCTTCTATCTCAGCCTCTTCGACTACTCGCTGACGGCGCCCCCGGAGTGGGTGGGTGCGGGGAACTTCGAGTTCCTGCTCGGCAGCAGCGAGTTCCACCGCGTCATCCTCAACTCGCTGTTCTACGTCGCCGCGACGTACGTGCCGTCGGTCTGCCTCGCGCTCGGGCTCGCGCTCGTACTCAGGTCCCGCATGCCCGCTGCGGGCGCCGTCCGGCTGCTCTACTTCGTGCCCGTGGCGATGAGCTGGGTGGCGGTGTCGGTCATCTGGCGGCTCGTCCTGCAGCCCGACGGCCTGCTCAACCAGACCTTCGGCCTCGACCTCAACTGGCTGACGACCACCGCGACCGCCAAGTGGGGTCTGGTGCTGATGAGCGTATGGAAGGAGACCGGCTTCTTCCTCATCCTGTTCCTCGCCGGCCTCAGCGCGATCCCGGAGGACCTGTACGAGGCCGCGGTCGTCGACGGCTGCTCGGCATGGCAGCGGTTCGTCCACGTCACGCTGCCGATGCTCAAGCCGACGACCGCGATCTGCTCGATCATGGCGGTCATCCGCGGCTTCCAGGCGTTCAGCGCGCAGTACGTCATGACCGGAGGCGGCTTCGGCACCGAGGTCGTCAACCTGTACGTGTACAAGACCGCGTTCGAGAACGCTCGGATGGGACGCGCGTCCGCCGTCGCCGTCCTGATGTTCTTCCTGTTGCTGCTCCTCACCCTGCTGCAGCTGCGGCTCTTCCGCCGGGACGACCGATGATGCCGCGCTCGTCGCACCCCGCCGCGGTCACCGGGCGCGTGCTCGGCTGGCTCGTCGTCGCGGCCGGCGGCGTCATGTTCGCGGCCGTGCTCGTGTACGCCGTGCTGTCCGCGTTGAAGCCGGCGGGTCAGGTGCTGAGCGTGCCGCTGCGCTGGCTGCCCGACCCGTTCCAGTGGTCCAACATCCTGCTGCCGTTCACCGAGACGGCGTTCGCGCGGTTCTACCTCAACTCCGCGGTGGTCGGCGTCGCGGTCACCGCGCTCAACGTGTTCACCTGCACGCTCGCGGGCTACTCGTTCGCCAAGTACCGCTACCCGGGACGCAACGCGGCGTTCGTCGTCGTCCTCGCCACCGCGATGGTGCCTCTCGAGGTCATCTACGTCCCGCTGTACGCGCTCGTCTACGACCTCGGCTGGGTGAACAGCTTCGCCGGGCTGATCGTCCCCGCGGGCACCAGCGCGTTCGGCATCTTCTTGATGCGGCAGGCGATGACGCAGGTGCCCGACGAGCTGCTCGAGGCGGCGCGCATCGACGGCGCCGGCGAGCTCCGCACCCTGGTACGGATCGTCATGCCACTCGTCCGCGGCCCACTCGCCGCCCTGGCGCTGTTCATCTTCATGACGAACTGGGACTCGCACCTGTGGCCGCTGCTGGTCGGCTCGGACGAGGCGCACACCACGCTGCCGGTCGGGCTCTCGGCGATGCAGGCCAACAACCTCGGCGCCGCGGGCATCCCGATGATGATGGCCGCCGCGATCCTCGCCCTGCTGCCCACCCTGCTGCTGTTCCTCACCCTGCAGAAGCGGTTCGTGCAGGGCGTGGCCATGACGGCCGGGATCCGATGACGATCGTCGGCGTCGACGGCGGGCAGAGCACGCTGCGGCTCGCGGTCGCGGGCACCTCGCTCCACGCCGAGCGCGAGGGTTTCAGCTACTTCCATGGCGACCCCTACGGCGAGCAGCTCACCGCGATCACGCTGTGCTGGGAGGAGGTAGGCCGTCCGGCACCCACCGCGGTCGTCGCGCTCGGCCTCACCGGTGCGCCGAGCGACCCGACCAGGCGCGCCGACTTCGCACGAGCCGTCGCCGGCGTCCTCGGCGCCGCGGAGGTCAGGCTCTGCGCCGACATGGTCACCGCGCACCTCGGCGCGCTGCCCGACGGCCACGGCGTCGTGGTGGCGGCGGGCACCGGCGTCGCCTGCCTCGGCGTCGACGCGCGCAGCGGGGCACTGCAGCCGGTGGATGCGCGAGGACACCTGTTCGGCGACGACGGCAGCGCGTTCGCCGCAGGCAGGGCGGGGATCGCCGCGACCCTGCGCGCGCTCGACGGGCGCGGTCCCGCCACGGCGTTGTCCGAGGCGGCGGAACGCAGGTACGGCCCGCACCGGGCCATGACCCAGCGGCTCTACGCCTCCCTCACGGTCGTCGCGGAGACCGCCGCGTTCGCCGTCGACGTCGACGCGGCGGCGTCCGCGGGTGACGAGGTAGCGACCGCGATCATCGACGACGCCGCCGCCGACCTCGTCAGATCCGCCACGGCCGCGGCACGTGTCGTACCTGACGAGCCCGTGCCGGTCGCGGGCACGGGCCGCTGGTTCCGCGCACCCGCGCTGCACCAGGCGTTCGTCGAGCGGCTCGCCACCCGGCCGAGGCTGCAACTCGTCGAGCCCGCGGGCGACGCGCTCGCCGGTGCCTGCCGGCTCGCCGCCGCCGCGGACATCGGGCCCTACCTCCCGCTCGTCCACGTCCATCACGAAGGGGGTCGCGCCCGATGACGAGTCTTCCGTTCGCACGAGGCTCGCTGCTCGTGTCCTGCCAGGCCAAGCCGCCGAACCCGTTGCACGGGCCGGAGACGATGGCGCTGATGGCACGGGCGGCGGAGGCCGGCGGCGCTGCGGGCATCAGGGCGAACGGACCGGCGGACATCGCGGCGATCCGCGCCGTCACCGAGCTGCCGGTCATCGGCATCGACAAGCGGGGCGACCCGGGCGGTGTGTTCATCACCCCCACACCGGAGGCCGCGCTGGCCGTCGTCCACGCGGGCGCCGCCATGGTCGCGATCGACGGCACCGCCAGGGAGCGGCCGGACGGCGGCAGCCTGCGCGACCACGTCACGGCGATCCACGAGACCCTCGGCGTCCCGGTGATGGCCGACGTCGACACGATCGAGAACGGCGAGCGCGCCCGTACCGCCGGCGCGGACCTGGTGGCCTCGACGCTGTCCGGGTACACGGCGCAGCGCGCTGCCCCCGACGAACCGGACGTCGACCTGGTGGCCCTGCTCGCCGAGCGGCTCGACTGCCCCGTCGTGGCCGAGGGCCGCTACCGCACCCGCGCCGACGTCGCCGCCGCACTCGCCGCCGGCGCGTACGCCGTCGTGGTGGGCACGGCGGTGACGAACCCGATGGCCATCACCCGCCGCCTCGCCGGCGCCGCGGTGCCGCGGAACTGAGTCGTCGTGTCCGCGGGATCAGGGCTCGTTCTGCATGACCCTGGTGCCGTAGCGGGCCTGCAGGGCGTCGTTGCGGGCCTTGCCGTCCGGGACGTTCACCGACGTGAGCACCGGCACCTCGGCGCCGCGGGCCAGCAGGAGGCCGCTGGCCTCGGTGACGATCATCTGCGCGATGAGTGCCCCGGTGACGGTCGAGCTCGGCGTGATCGTCGCACCACCGGGCAGCTCGACCTCGGAGTCGCCGACGACGCCGCAGTTGTCGACGACCACGTCGGCGACCTCCATCAGCCGCGCGCCTGACGGGTGCGTCGACGTGATCGACGAGCTGTGGCGTACGGACGTGACCGCGATGACACCGTTGCCGTTCTCCCTGGCCAGCCGCGCGATCTCGACGGAGGTGGCGTTGCCCCCGGAGTTGGAGGCGATCAGGAAGACGTCGGCCGGGCTGATCTCGTGGAGCGCCCACAGTCGCTGCGCGAACTCGACGTTGCGCTCGGCCTCGGGGTTGACGATCTCGTCGGGCGTGGCCTTGCCGGCCATCACCAGCTGCTTGAGGGCGAGCTTGTTCGCGGCGACGAACCCGCCCGCCCGTCCCGCGATCTCCATGGCGAACGACTGCGAGTGTCCGGTGCCGAAGGCCTGGAGGACTCCGTCGGACGCCAGCGCGTCGGCGCACAGCCTCGCGGCGGCCGACACCGACTCCCGCTGCGTCGTGACCACGCGCTCGATCGCCTGCCGCATGATGCCGACGGCCGTGGTCTGGTCGGGGAAGTCAGTCATGTCACATCCTTCGTCTGGAGCGATTCCAACAGTCGGCCGCACTCGGCCAGGGCCGCCTCCGCGGCCCCTGGTCCGCACGGACTGATCAGCACCTCGTACTCGACCGAGGCGTACGCGTCTCGGGTGGGAAGGTACCCGAGATACCCGTTGGTGTAGCCGACGAGCACGGCGCCGCGACCGGCCCGCGCCCGCCAGCCGTCCGCGAGGTCGAGGAACGGCTCGCCGCCGAGCGCGGCGAGCCGCAGGTCACCGATCGACACCACGCCCGTCGCACACCGCGGGTCGCGCACCGACCGCGCGCGGTCGGCCAGCAGGGCGCCCTGCCACCGCGTGTACGCCGTGCGCCGCTGCGGCGATCCCTCGGGCAGCTCGCCGATCCGGCGTTCGAGCTCCGCCAACGGCTCCGGCGGCCCGGTGTCGGTGCGCGGCGCCACCGCTACCCGGCTCGACGCCGCGGCGACGGTACCGTCGCCGACGACCGCGTCGGGCGGTGCGTGCAGCAGCTCCGCGACCTGCGAGGCGACGAGGTCGCCGAGCCGACGCAGCTCCGCCGGCGTCTGCGCCCGGCGGTGCGGCCTGGTGCTCACGTCGCCCGCCGCGCCCGTCGCGACGACGCACCACGCCGCGCCGAGCGACGTGCCGAGTGCCCGGCGTACCGCACCGGGCAGGTCGGCACTCGTGGCGCGGTTGCCCGCGTCGAGCACCGTCGGGTGCACGGGCAGCACGACGACGAGGCCGCGCGTACGTTCCTGGTCACGTACCTCGATCACCGAGAACGGCACGGACCTGCGCGGCCGAGGACCGCTGCGCTGACCGGCCACGTCGGCCAGCTCGCCGTGCCGCACGACCAGCCGCGCGGGCGACTCCGCGCGCACCGCGTCCGACACGGCCGCGGCGACGGTGGTGGGGATCACCGTGTGCCACGGAGCCGGCGTGGGTCCGTCGCCCGGATGGCAACCGGTATCGGGGCCCGCGTGGGTGTGCGTGGCCGAGAGCCATACGGTCTCCGGCGAGCAGGACGGCACGGTGTCGACCACCGCCGCCCGCGTCGCGGCCGTCAGGTCGGCGGTGACGCAGGGCAGGTCGGCGACGGCCCACACGAACCTGCGCGTCCCCGCGCCGATCGTCACGACGCCGACCTCGAGCGGGTCGAGGGAACCGGCCGCGCCGCCCTCGCGGTCGGCGTACCCGCCCAGGCGCGTGCCGTCCGGCACGTCGAGCACCACCGTGGCGTGGCCGACCGCGATCGGTGCGGCGTCAGACGCCATGACGCACCTGGTGACGCGGCCCGAACTCCGGATGCAGCTCGACCGCCAGCCGGTACCGGTCACCGCGCGCCACCGACGTGCCCTGCTCGATGATCCGGCCCCTGCGGTCGTAGGTGACGACGGTGCTCTTCAGGCAGGGCTGGTCGAGCGGGATCTCCAGCAGCTCAGCGTCGGACGGGTCGGGCAGTACGGGCTCGACGGTGAGGCTGCCGGTGAGCACCTCGATGCCGTACCTGCGGCGCAGCAGCTCGTACCAGGAACCGCTCAGCTCGTCCTCGGCGAGCCCGGGCACGAGCTGACCGGGGATGCTGAGCGCCTCGACGCACATCGGAGTGCCGTCGACGAGACGCACCCGCGTCAGGCGCACGACGTCGTCGCCGACGGGGATGCGCAGCTGCCTCGCGACCTTCACCGTCGCGCGCACGTGGCGCAGCTCCACGACCCGGGAGCGGGTCGCCAGCCCACGCCGGCGCATGTCGGCGGAGAACGACAGCAGGCCGAGCGGTCGGGAGACCTTCGGCTGCGCGACGTACGTGCCGCTGCCGTGCCGCCGTTCGAGCAGGCCGTCGAGCACGAGCTCGTCGACGGCGCGGCGCAGCGTCATGCGCGCGACCGACCACTGCTCGGCGAGACCGCGCTCCCCCGGCAGTGCGCTGCCGACGGGAAGGCGCTCGACGAGGTCGAGCAGCCGCGCACGGATCTCGACGACCCGACTCGGTCGTTGCTTCGCCTCCACGCGCGCTCCCGGTCACCGTCACGTCAGGTACTCAGCCAACCAGCAAAGCGTCCCTCACGCGAGCCCCGGGACGCATCGGGAGCAGACCAGTCGAGCACTGTCACGGCGCCACTCCCCTGTGGGAGCACCGATCCCGCCCCCGATGACCGTCGAAGTGGTCCAACCGCGGAACCCGGCACCGCTGGGGACCCCAGCAGGTACTCCCGGCACCGCTGGGGACCCCGGCGGGTACTCCCGGCACCGTTGGGGACCCCGGCTGTGGCTCCCACCCCTGCCGGGGACCCCGGCGCACCTAGGGTGTGGCCATGCCACGCGTGGACGTCGTCGTCATCGGAGCGGGACACAACGGGCTCGTCGCGGCGACCCTGCTCGCCCGGGCCGGCCTGTCCGTCACCGTCGTCGAGGAACGCGACGTCGTGGGCGGCGCGGCCCGGACGGAGCGGCCGTTCGCGAAGGTCCCTCGGCTGCGGCAGTCGACCGGCGCGTACCTGCTCGGGCTGATGCCGCCGGAGCTGATCCGGCTGCTCGGCGTCGACCTGCCGGTCCTGCGCCGGGATCCGCACTACTTCGTGGCCACGACCGGATCGGCGCACCTCTCGATCGGCACCGACGCCGCGGCGGCGCGGCGGCAGATGGAGGAGTTCTTCTCCCCCGCCGACTGGGCCGCCGACCAGGCGCTGCAGGCCGAGCTCGCCGCCCTGCGGGACGACCTCGCGCCCGCCTGGCTCGCGGAGCCGCTCACCGTCGAGGACACCGCCGAGCGCCATATCCGGCCGGCGCTGCGCGAGACGTTCGTCGACCTGTGCCGCGGGTCGGCCACCGCGTACCTCGACAGGTTCGGGTTCGCCAGCGAGCTGCTGAAGGCGATGTACGTCGTCACCGACGCGCTCACGGGCGCGTACGCGGGTCCCGACTCACCCGGCACCGGCCACAACCTGCTGGTCCACAACATGTGCCGACTGCCCGGCTCCGACGGCACCTGGATGATCGTCCGCGGCGGGATGGGCACCGTGACCGGGCGGCTCGCCGACGCCGCGCGCGGGGCGGGCGCGGAGATCACGACAGGCACGGCCGTCGCGGGCGTCCGCACGTCGGGCGGCACCACGACCGGCGTGACGCTCGCCGACGGCACCGAGATCGACGCGGGCGTCGTCCTCGGGTGCTGCGACCCGTTCCGGCTGCACGGCCTGCTCGGCGACGCCGCGCCCGCGGACCTGACCGAGCGGCTCGACCGCATCCGCCGGCCGGGCAGCACCCTCAAGGTCAACCTCGCGCTGCGCGACCTCCCCCACCTGCGCTGCCTGCCGGACGGCGCGCCGAGCCCGTTCGGCGCGACGGTCCACCTGCTGCCCGAGGAGCGGCCGCTCGCCGCGCTGCGGCAGATGTGGGACGACGTCCGCGCCGGCCGACTGCCCGACGCCCCGCCGATCGAGTGGTACGTCCACACGACCGTCGACGACTCCCTCATGGACCCGGCCGGGCACCATTCGAGCGCCCTGTTCGTGCAGACCGTCCCCTACGCCCTGGCGGGCACGACCTGGGACGACGCGCTGCCGGGTTACGTAGACCGGCTGCTCGCCCTGTGCGACCGCTACGCCCCCGACACCAGCGCCCTCGTCGCCGACGTCTTCGCCCTGCCGCCGCCGCGGATCGAGTCGCACTTCGGCATCACCGGCGGCAACATCTTCCACGTCGACAACACGATCGCGTTCGCCGACCGGATGCCGTACGCGACCGGCGTCCCCGGCACGTACGCGGGGAGCGCCGGCTGCCACCCGGCCGGCTCGGTGATCGGCGCCGCGGGACACAACGCGGCCCAGCGCATCCTCCGCGACCTCGACCTGCCCGCGGCTGTCGGCAGGTGAGGTTCCTGCCTGACCTTCCCTCGAATGCCGTGAGGGCTACCGCCCTGGGCGGACGCGGATGACCGGAGGCGTCATCGACGAGGCGCGCCGGCGCGGGGGCGCAGAGCGAGGGCGAATCCGACGGCGGCGGCGATCGAGGTCAGGATCCGTGCGTGGTTCAACCAGACCCATTGGGTGTACAGGTCGTCCCACCGTGCCGACGCACCTGCCGTCGACGGGTCGAGCGCGTCGATCGACGCACTGATCGGGACGTTACCCGCAAACGTGATGACGACCGCGGCGAGCAGGAACGCGAATGCCGCGGCGAGGATCCACGGCGCGGACCCGTTCCTCCACCTCATGGCCGCCCGCACGATGAGCACGACGCACAGCGTGGCGGTGCCGTACATCAGCAGCATGAGGGGCGGGGTGACCGCGGTGCCGTTGAGGGCCCGCATGGCGGCGATCCCCTGCGCGGCCGGCAGCTCACGCACCGCCGGCATGACGACGAAGGAGAAGTCGAAGAACACTCCGGCGTTGACCCCTGCGGCGATCGCGGCCACCGCCGTCCACCACCGGTCCGGACCTCGCATCCGACTCTCCTTCTGGATCGGCATCCGACTGTCCCTCTGCATTGGCCCGGAGGGCTGGCCGAACCCGCTCACGATGAACACGTCCCGCCGGAGAGTCCCGGCGTCCAGCTACCTGTCGTTGTTGTCATGAGGACAGCAAACCGTCCGACTGCGGGACTTTCCATGGCCGAGAGGCGCAGAAACATGCGACATCGTCCAGGGTCGGGGCGTGGACGCCATGGCGGCCGTTCGCAGTCGCGGGGACGGGGGGCATCAGGTTAGGTAAGCCTAAGTTAGGCTGACCCGGTGCCCGACCGCCCCGCCGACGCCGGCGACCTCTCCCGCGTGACCGCCGGCTCCGTCATCCGCCGGACGATGACCGGGCAGGCACGCCTCGCCGTGCCCGGCACGCTGCTGATCATGGCGCACCAGGCGCTCGAGTCCCTGGTACCCGTCGTCATCGGCCTCGTCATCGACCGCGCGGTCGCCTCGGGCGCCACCGGCGCGCTGGCCGGCTGGATCGGTGTGCTCGCGGTGCTCTTCCTCGCCCTGTCCCTCGCGTTCCGCTTCGGCGCACGCCTCGGCACCCGGGCCGTCGAACGCACCGCGCACGAGCTCCGGCTGGCGCTCACCCGCCGCGTCCTGCACCCGCGCGGCGGTGCGGAACGCGTCCAGCTGCCCGGCGCGCTGCTGAGCACCGCGACCACCGACGCCCGCCAGGTCGGCGCGCTGATCCAGGTCCTCGCCGTCCTCGGCGGCGCGCTCACCGCCCTCGCCGTCACCGCGGTCGCGCTGCTGCGCATCTCCGTGCCCCTGGGGCTGGTCGTCCTCGTCGGCGCACCACCGCTGCTCGCGCTCATCCACGTCCTCGGCAAGCCGCTCGCCAGGCTGACGGCCGTCGAGCAGGCCGCGATGGCGCACGCGTCCGGCGTCGCCACCGACCTCGTCGGCGGGCTGCGGATCCTCAAGGGCATCGGCGCGGAGGCGACCGCGGGCGCGAGGTACCGGTCGGCGAGTCGCGCGTCGCTCGCGGCGAACGTACGTTCCGCGCGGGCGGAGGCGGTCTACGACGGCGTCACCATCTGCCTGACCGCGCTGTTCATCGCCGCCGTCACGTTCGTCGGCGGTCGGCTCGCGGTATCCGGCCAGATCACGGTCGGCGACCTCGTCGCGTCGGTCGGGCTGGCCCAGTTCCTGCTCGGCCCGATGTCGAGACTCGGCATGTTCGGCGCCGGCTACGCGCGGGCCAGGGCGTCCGCCGCGCGCGTCGCCGCGGTCCTCTCGGCGCCGTACGCCGTCTCCGGCGGCGCGGGCGTCCCGCTCCCCCCTGGCGAGGGCGGGCTGCGCGTCCGGGACCTGCACCACGAGGGCCTCGCGGGCACGACGTTCGAGGTGGGCGCCGGCGAGATCGTCGCCGTCGTGACGTCCGATCCCGCCGACGCGACCGCCCTCCTCTCCGTGATGGCCCGAGGCGCGGAACCCGCGCGCGGGTCGATCGAGCTCGACGGCGAGACCCTCGCCGGCCTCGACGTGGTCGACGTCCACGGCACGCTGCTCGTCGCCTGGCACGACGCCGACCTGTTCGAGGGGACCGTGACCGACAACGTGGCCGCCGCGGGCGCCGACGACGACACGGTCAAGGAGGCGGTCGAGGCCGCGGACGTCGACCAGGTGATGGAGGCCCTGCCCGACGGCAGTGACACCTGGCTGACCGAGCGCGCCAGGAGCCTGTCCGGCGGCCAGCGGCAGCGGGTCGCACTCGCCCGCGCACTCGCCGCCGACCCCCGCGTGCTCGTCCTGCACGAGCCCACGACAGCCGTCGACGCCGTCACCGAGGCCCGCATCGGCAGTGGTGTCCGCCGCATGCGCACCGGCAGGAGCACCGTCATCGTCACCACGAGCCCCGCACTGCTCGCGATCGCCGAACGCGTCGTCGTCCTCGACGGGGGTGTCGTCCGCCGCGAGGGCACCCACGCCGAGCTGCTGGCGGACGACGAGGCGTACAGGCATCTGGTGCTCGCATGACCGTGCTTCCCGCCGCCCTCCGCCGCTCCGCTCCTCGCTCGGCGGACGGCTGGTCGCGCTGTGCCCTCCGAACCGCTGCGATGCTCACTTTGGAGGACGGCTCGTGACCGAGTCCGGGAGGCAGCGCACGCTGCTGCCCACCGCGACCACGGCGCGCTGCGGTCGGGCGGCGGTGGAGCTGCTCAGGACCCACCGGCTCGGCCTCGCCGTCGCGACCCTGGTGCTCGTCGCCGCCACCGTCGCGAGCCTCCTGGTGCCGCCGGTCCTCGGCCGCATCGTCGACGTGGTCGTCGCCGGTGAGGGCACCGCCGCCGTCGCGTACCTCTCCGGGCTCCTCGTCGTCGCCGCGTTCGCCCAGGGCGGCTTCACCGCGCTCGGCAACGCGCTGGTCGCCCGGCTCGGCGAGACCGCGCTCGCCGCCCTGCGCGAACGCGTCGTCCGCCGGGTGCTCCGGCTGCCGCTCGAACGCGTCGAGGCGGCGGGCACCGGTGACCTGCTCTCCCGGGTCGGCGGCGACGTCGCCGTCATCGGCACCGCGGTGCGCGAGGTGCTGCCGCTGCTCGCCAACGCCGTGCTCACCATCGGCCTGACGGTCGTCGGACTCGGCGTGCTCGACTGGCGCTTCGCCATCGCCGGGCTGGTGGCCGTGCCGATCCAGCTCCACACCCTGCGCTGGTACCTGCGCAGGTCGGGTCCCCTCTACGCCGCCGAACGGGTCGCCGAAGGCGAGCGCGCCCAGCAGCTCCTCGAGACCGTCGGCGGCGCCGCCACGGTGCGGGCGTACCGGCTCGGGCACCGGCACACCGACAAGGTGCGGGAGCGGTCCGCGGGAGCGATGGCGTACGTCCTGCGCACGGTGCGGCTGCAGACGAGGTTCTTCGGCCGGCTCAACCTGGCCGAGTTCGTCGGTCTCGCCGTGATCCTCGTCATGGGCTTCTTCCTCGTGCGCGCCGACTCGGCGACGATCGGCGCGGCGGCCGCCGCCGCCCTGTACTTCCACCGGCTGTTCGACCCGATCAACATCCTGCTCGGGTTGTTCGACGAGGCTCAGCGCGCGGGCAGCGCGTTCGCCCGTCTCGTCGGGGTCGACGACATCCCCGACGTCGAGGAGCCGCCTGCGCCGCCCCGGCCGCGGGACTCGTCCGTCACGGTCGCCGGTGTCGGTCACGCGTACGTCCCGGATCACGAGGTGCTGCACGGCGTCGACCTCACGATCGCTCCCGGCGAGCGCGTCGCCGTGGTCGGCATCAGCGGGGCGGGCAAGACGACGCTCGCCAAGCTCGTGGCCGGCGTCCACGTGCCGACCTCCGGTCGTGTCGAGCTCGGCGGCGTCGACCTGCGAGACCTCGGCGCGACCCGCCACCAGGGCTCAGGTGGCGCTCGTCACCCAGGAGGTGCACGTGTTCGCGGGCACCGTCCGCGACGATCTCACCCTCGCCGATCCCGGCGCCGACGACGAGCGGCTGCGCTCGGTCCTGCACCGTGTCGGCGCCCTCGCCTGGGTGGAGGGCCTGCCCGACGGGCTCGACACGGTCGTCGGCGAGGGCGCCCACCGGCTCACCGCGACCCAGGCGCAGCAGCTCGCCCTCGCGCGCCTCGTCCTCACCGGCGTGTCCGTCGCGATCCTCGACGAGGCCACCGCGGAGGCGGGCAGCGCGGGTGCCCGCACGCTCGAGGCAGCCGCCGGTGACGCGCTCGAGGGCCGCACGGCGATCGTCGTCGCCCACCGGCTGACGCAGGCCGCGAACGCCGGCCGCATCGTCGTCATGGACGACGGGCGGATCGTCGAGTCCGGGCGGCACGACGACCTCGTCGCGGCGGGCGGCCGTTACGCAGCCCTGTGGTCCGCGTGGAGCGCGGCGCGTCCCGGCCGACGCTGACCGCCGGACGCGCCCCGGGATCTCTGCGCGCCTCCGTTTCGTTGTCCGGTGGGGACCCCGAACGACGATGGGGCGTGGCGCACGTGCTGGTGGTCGATTCCGTCATCCCTGAACGCCACGAAGGCGCCGTCGACCTGCGCGGTCGGCGGCGCCCACCATGGGAGCTGGTCTACGCGCCCGGTGGCGTCCTCTTCCTCGCCGGCGTGCCGGGTGCCGGCAAGACGACGCTGTTGCGCCGGCTCTTCGCCGAGCCGGCGCGTACGACGACATCGAGGTACTCGACTCCGACGAGATCCGGCGGCGGGTGCGCCGCCGCCTCGGGTTCCTCCCCTACGTGTGCTGGCGTCCGCTCGTCCATCTCCTGCACTACCTGCGCATCGTGCGGGCCGTGCGCGGCCCGGCCGACCGGACGATCTTGATCCACGACACCGGGACGCACACCTGGCTGCGGCGCGGGCTCCGGCGCGTCGCGCGGCGTTCCGGGCGCCCGATGCACGCCCTGCTCCTCGACGTCGACCCCACCCGCGCCTGGGCGGGCCAGCGCACCAGGGACCGCCAGGTCAGCCCGCGGCGGTTCGCGCACCACACGGCAGGCTGGCGAGAGCTGCTCGACGCCGTCACCGACGACCCCACGGGAGCGGAGAGCTACGCGAGCTGCGTGCTGTTCGACCGCGCGGCCGCCACCCGCCTGCGTGCCATCTCCGTCACAACCCGCGCACCAGACATGGCGGTCTGTCAAGCTATGGCCTGACGTTCGCGCGGGGGCGCGGGGAGCGCAGGGTGACGGACATCAGGATCGAGCGCCTGACCAAGGTGTTCGGCGCGCTCACGGCGGTCGACGACCTGTCGTTCACCGTCCCCAGCGGTCAGGTCGTCGGGTTCCTCGGGCCCGACGGCGCGGGCAAGACCACTACGCTGCGTTGCCTGCTCGGCCTCGTCCGGCCGACGTCGGGCGCGGCGACGATCGGCGGCACGACCTACGCCGAGCTCGCCGAACCGCTACGCGAGGTCGGCGCCACGCTGGGGGCGACGGGCTTCCATCCGGGCCGCACGGCCCGCGACCACCTGCGCGTGGTCGCGTCCGCCGCGGGCATCGACGAGGGCAGGGTCGACGAGTGCCTCGCGACCGTCGAGCTGACCGAGGTCGCCGGTCGCCGGGTCGGCGTGCTCTCCCCCGGCACGCGGCAACGGCTCGCTCTCGCGACGGCACTGCTCGGCGATCCCGGTGTCCTCGTCCTCGACGAGCCGGCGAACGGGCTCGACCCCGCCGGCATCCACTGGCTGCGCGGCCACCTCCGGCGGCTCGCCGACGACGGCCGCACCGTCCTGGTGTCGAGCAACGTCCTCGCCGAGGTCGAGCTCGCCGCCGACGCCGGCGTCATCATCGACCGGGGCAGGCTCGTCAGGCAGGGCTCGATGGACGAACTCACCGACCGCGAGGCCGCGTCCGTCCGGGTGCGCACGGTCCAGGCCGACGCGCTCACCGCCGCGCTGGTGGGCGCGGGCGCCGAGGTCGAGCGGCTCGGACCCGACACCCTCCTGGTGCACGGCGCGACGAGCGACGACGTCGGGGTCGTCGCGCGGGAGGCCGGTGTCGCACTGCGCGAGCTCGCCGTCGAGGACGCCGGGCTGGAACGGGTCTTCCTCGACGTCCTGGAGTCGACCGACGCCGAGGCCGCCCCGTGAGGCGCCTCGTCCGCTCGGAGATCCGCAAGGCCCTGTCGACGCGTGTGCCCCTCGTGCTGCTGGTCGTCGCGACAGCCGTGACGGTAGTGAGTCTCACGGCGACGGCGGTGCTGGCGGGACGCGAGATCGCCGACGCCACCATGACGCCTGCCCTCGACACCGAAGCCGGGATGCACGCGCTGCTCGCCTCGGCGTCGTCGGGCAGCGTGCTCGCCCTCGTCCTGGGGATCCTCGGGGTCACGGGCGAGTACCGGCACCTGACGATCACGCAGACGTTCCTCGGCGCGCCGAGGCGGTACCGCGTGGTGTCCGCCAAGCTCCTCACGTACCTCCTGCTCGGCGGGCTGTTCGGGCTCGTCGTGACCGCGGTCGGCCTCGGTGCGGGCGAACTCGCCCTGCTGGTCGCCGTGGAGCCCGTCAGCCCGCTGCGCGGCGACGTCGCCGCCATCCTCGGCGGCGCGGTACTCAGCCACGCGATGTACACGCTCGTCGGCGTCGGGGTGGGCGCACTGCTGCGCAACCAGGTCGTCGCCGTCGTCACGGTCGTCGTGTGGACGCAGCTCGTCGAGAACATGCTCGTCGGGATGTTCCCGCCGGTCGGGCGCTGGCTGCTCACCGGCGCGAGCTCCGCCGTCGTGCGGTACGGCGAGTCGACCGGTCTCGCCCTGCTACCGGTGTGGGCGGGCGCCCTCCTGCTCGCGGGCTACGCGGCCGTCTTCGGCGCCGCCGCGTACGCCACCACGACCCGCCGCGACGTCACGTAACGGCCGCTGTCACCCGTGAGGGGCACCCCGACCGGGTCACGGCACGGTGAGGGTGCCCCTCACGGGCCGGCGCCTGACGCGGTCAGGGCTGGCGGCGGTGGGGGCAGAGGGTGGTGAAGGTGTAGCCCCGCGCGCGCAGCCGCTCGATGATGTGCGGGAGCGCGGCCACGGTCTGCCGCCGGTCGCCGCCGCCGTCGTGCATCAGCACGATCGACCCGGGGTGCGTACCGGAGACGGCGCGGCGCACGATCGTGCCGGCGCGTGCGTGCTTCCAGTCCCTGGTGTCGACGTTCCAGGTCACCGGCACCTGGCCGGCCCTGGCGATGCGGCCCTGCACGTGCGGGTTGATGGCGCCGTACGGCGGGCGTACGCACCTCGGCCGCAGGCCGGTGTGGGCCTGGATCTCCCTCGTGGTGGTGCGCAGCTCCCGGTCGAGCTGTTCGGTGCTCAGGCTCTCCATGTTCTTGTGGTCCCAGGTGTGCGACTGGACGCTCATCCCGGCGAGGGCG
This sequence comes from Streptosporangiales bacterium, assembly GCA_009379955.1. Taxonomy (NCBI): domain Bacteria; kingdom Bacillati; phylum Actinomycetota; class Actinomycetes; order Streptosporangiales; species Streptosporangiales bacterium. The sequence continues at coordinate 24,916 of WHST01000020.1, forward strand.
AGCGCGTGGACGTCGGCCGGACGCTTGCGGACGTTCATGCCGAGGACGAAGAACGTCGCGGGCACCCGCTCACGCCTGAGCACCTCCAGCACCTGCCCGGTGTACGGAGACGGCCCGTCGTCGAACGTCAGCGCGACGACCTTCTCGCCGCGCTTCGACCGGTCGCCGAGAACCTGGGGCACCCTCGTCGCCGGCAGCCGCCGCGGCTTGGCGCGCTTCCGCTTGGCCGGAGCCGACCGCGTGGCGGTGGTGCCCGACGGGCCGGGCGTCGGCGAGGCGGCCTCCCGCGGGTGGCTGACAGGCGACCAGGTGATCGGGCCGTGCGACGCCGTCGGCCAGCCGTCCCCCGGAGCACCGTACGGCCCGCCGCCGGAGGCGACGAGCGGCCGGCAGGCGGTCATGGCGACGAGGACGACCACGACACCGACCGACACGAGGATGGTGGCGCGACGGGGCACGCCGACCAAGGTACGCGGTGCCGGCGACCGATCGGGGCACCGGTCCGTCCCTCGGCGTTGCGGTCGGCAGGCTGCTGGCGTCCCACGCGGGACACACACGACGACGCCCACCGGACCGGTGGCGTCCCACGGCGCACCGCTCCGGGTAGCCTGGCCCTGTCCCGCCAAAGTGACACTGGTGAAGAGGCGATGTCGGCCGTGTCCCCATCCCATGAGTCCGGTCAAGACCCGGCCCGCGAGTTCGGGCCGAACGAGTGGCTCGTGGACGAGCTGTACCAGCAGTTCGTCCAGGATCCGAAGTCCGTCGACAAGGCATGGCAGGACTTCTTCGCCGACTACAAGCCGCAGTCGAGCACGGTCGCGGCGTCCACGACAGGTGACGGCCTGGTCACCCAGCGCTCCGGCACGACGGCGACGGCCGCCCCGGCGCAGCGGGCACCGGCCCGCGAGCAGGTACCCCAGCAGACCACGGCGTCCCCCGCTCCGAGCGGCGGCGCGCAGGCTCCCCCGGCCGAGGCCACCCCTCAGCCGACCCGGGCAAGGCACGCCCAGCCCGCGTCCCCGGCGGCGGACTCGAAGGCCGGGCCCGACGTGACCGCCAAGCAGCAGTCCCCGCTCAAGGGCGCGGCGGCGCGCGTCGTCACCAACATGGCGCAGAGCCTCGAGGTCCCGACCGCGACGAGCGTCCGCGCACTGCCGGCGAAGCTGCTCGTCGACAACCGCATCGTCATCAACAACCACCTCAAGCGCACCCGCGGCGGCAAGATCAGCTTCACCCACGTCATCGGCTACGCCGTCGTCAAGGCAGCCGAGGCGATGCCGGAGATGAACTCGTCGTTCACCGAGGTCGACGGCAAGCCGACCCTCGTCCGGCCCGAGCACGTCAACCTCGGCATCGCCATCGACCTGCAGAAGAGCGACGGCAGTCGCACGCTCGTCGTGCCGTCGGTCAAGACGGCGGAGGCGATGGACTTCGCCGGGTTCCTGCGGGCGTACGAGGACATCATCCGCAAGGCCCGCACCAACAAGCTGACGATCGACGACTTCGCCGGCACCACGATCTCGCTCACCAACCCGGGCATGATCGGCACGGTCCACTCGGTGCCCCGGCTGATGAAGGGCCAGGGCTGCATCGTCGGCGTCGGCGCGATGGAGTACCCCGCGGAGTTCCAGGGCGCCGCGCCGGAGACCCTCACCCGGCTCGCGGTCAGCAAGATCATGACGCTGACCTCGACGTACGACCACCGCATCATCGGCGGCGCGCAGTCCGGCGAGTTCCTCCGCCGCGTTCACGAGCTGCTGCTCTCCGACTCGTTCTGGGACGGGATCTTCCGGTCGCTGCGGGTGCCGACGGTGCCGATCCGCTGGGCGCCCGACCTCGCGGCGTCGCACGAGGACGACATCCACAAGCAGGCGCGCGTCTTCGAGCTCATCCACGCGTTCCGCGTGCGCGGCCACCTGATGGCCGACACCAACCCGCTCGAGTACGAGCTGCGCAGCCACCCCGACCTCGACACCGGCTCGCACGGCCTCACCCTGTGGGACCTCGACCGCGAGTTCGCCACCGGCGCCACGTTCGGCGACACGCCGATGATGAAGCTGCGCGACATCCTCGGCATCCTGCGCAACTCGTACTGCCGCACGGTCGGCATCGAGTACATGCACATCCAGGACCCCGACGAGCGCAAGTGGATCCAGGACCGCGTCGAGCGCAAGCAGAAGAAGCCCGACCGCGACGTGCAGCTGCGCATCCTCAACCGGCTCAACGTCGCGGAGGCGTTCGAGACCTTCCTGCAGACCAAGTACGTCGGCCAGAAGCGCTTCTCGCTCGAGGGCGCCGAGACCCTCATCCCCGTCCTCGACGCCGTGGTGTCCGCCGCCGGCCAGGACGGTCTCGACGAGGTCGTCATCGGCATGTCCCACCGCGGCCGGCTCAACGCACTCGCCAACATCGTCGGCAAGAGCTATGCGCAGATCTTCCGCGAGTTCGAGGGCAACCTCGACCCCAAGAGCGCACACGGCTCGGGCGACGTGAAGTACCACCTCGGCGCCGACGGCGAGTACGTCGGCCTCGGCGGCGAGCAGATCGCCGTCTCGCTGGTCGCCAACCCCAGCCACCTCGAGGCCGTCGACCCCGTGCTCGAGGGCGTCGTCCGCGCCAAGCAGGACATCATCGACAAGGGCGCCGCCGGCTTCACCGTGCTGCCGCTGCTCGTACACGGCGACGCGGCGTTCGCCGGGCAGGGCGTGGTCGCCGAGACCCTCAACCTCTCCGGCCTGCGCGGCTACCGCACCGGCGGCAGCGTCCACGTGGTCGTCAACAACCAGCTCGGCTTCACCACCGACCCGAGCGCGGCCAGGTCGAGCGTCTACTGCACCGACGTCGCGCGCATGGTCCAGGCACCGATCTTCCACGTCAACGCCGACGACCCCGAGGCGTGCACCCGGGTGGCACGGCTCGCGTTCGAGTACCGGCAGCGGTTCCACAAGGATGTCGTCATCGACCTCGTCTGCTACCGCAGGCGTGGCCACAACGAGGGCGACGACCCGTCGATGACCCAGCCGCAGATGTACGACCTCATCGACGGCAAGCGCAGCACGCGCAAGGTCTACACCGAGTCGCTGGTCAACCGCGGCGACATCACCATCGAGGACGCCGACGCGTCCTTGCAGGACTACCGCGCGCAGCTCGAGCGGGTGTTCAAGGAGACGCGTGAGGCGGTCACCGACCTGCCGTCCGAGGTGCACCCCGCGCCGCAGTTCTCCACCGCGGAGAAGGTCGATACGGCCGTACCGCTCGAGGTGCTGAAGAAGATCGGCGACTCGTTCGTCAACGTGCCCGAGGGCTTCACGGTCCACTCCAAGGTGCTGCCGGTGCTGCAGCGGCGGGCAGCGATGACCTCCCAGGGCGGAGTCGACTGGGCGACCGCGGAGCTGTTCGCGTTCGGCACCCTGCTGCTCGACGGCTACCCCGTCCGCATGGCGGGCCAGGACAGCAGGCGCGGCACGTTCGTCCAGCGGCATGCCGTCGTGACCGACAGGCACAGCGGCGCGGAGTACAGCCCGCTGAAGCAGCTCGAGCCCGGGCAGGCGCCGTTCTACATCTACGACTCGCTGCTGAGCGAGTACGCCGCCATGGGCTTCGAGTACGGCTACTCGGTCGCCAACCCGAAGGCGCTGGTCGCCTGGGAGGCGCAGTTCGGCGACTTCGTCAACGGCGCGCAGATGATCGTCGACGAGTTCATCAGCTCCGCCGAGCAGAAGTGGGCGCAGCGCAGCGGCGTCGCCCTGTTGCTCCCGCACGGCTACGAAGGCCAGGGACCCGACCACTCCTCGGCGCGGATCGAGCGGTTCCTCACGCTGTGCGCGCAGGACAACATGACCGTCGTCCACTCGGCGACACCGTCGAACTACTTCCACCTGCTGCGCCAGCACACCCTCGACTCGATCCACCGGCCGCTGATCGTCTTCACGCCGAAGCAGGTGCTGCGGCTCAAGGCGGCGGCGTCGCCGATCGAGGAGTTCACCACGGGCACGTTCCGCCCTGTCATCGGCGACGGCGACGTCGACCCCGCGGCGGTCCGGCGACTGCTGCTCTGCTCGAGCAGGATCTACTACGACCTCGTCGCGCGGCGGGAGAAGATCGGCGACACGTCCACCGCCATCGCGCGGGTCGAGCAGCTGTACCCGCTGCCCACCGACGCGCTGGCGGCCGAGATCACCAGGTACGGCTCGCTGCAGCAGGTCGTCTGGGTGCAGGACGAGCCGGCCAACATGGGTGCCTGGCCGTTCATGGCGCTGCACCTCCCGTCGCAGGTCGGCGACGTCAACCTCGTGTCGGTGACCCGGCCGGCGAGCTCCTCGCCCGCGGCCGGCTCGCACCACATGCACGCGGCCGAACAGCAGCACCTGCTCGAGACCGCACTTCCCGAGGCCTAGGCTCCGTGTACTTCACCGACCGCGGGATCGAGGAGCTCACCGAGCGGCGCGGCGACGAGACCGTCACGCTGGCCTGGCTTGCCGACCAGCTCCGGTCGTTCGCCGATGTGCACCCGGAGTTCGCCGAGGCCGCCGACCGCCTGGCCACCTTCCTCGCCCGCGACGACGACGAGGACGGGGACGACTAGCCTCGACAAGTCGCGTGCGGCAGCGAACCGCCTGCGGTAGCGTCCGCGATCATGACACCTCCCCGCGAACGCCCTCCCTTCGTGGCCGACGAACGCACCCAGCTCGTCGGCTGGCTCGACATCCAGCGCGCGATCGTCCACTGGAAGTGCGAGGGGCTGTCCGACGAGGACGCCCACCGATCGGTCCTCCCCACCTCGCCGCTGATGACGATGGCGGGCATCGTGTCGCACCTGCGGTGGACGGAGAACCTCTGGTTCGAGGTCCTTTTCCTCGGCCGCCCGGCCGACGGTCCGCAGTTCGTGGACGAACCGGAGGACGCCGACATGCGGGTCGACGGCGTCCCGCTCGCGCAGCTCCTCGACGACTACGAGCGGCAGTGCGCGGTCTCGAACGAGATCATCGCGGCGCACGCGTTCGACGACGTCGGCAAGCACCCCGACTTCGGCTCTGCAGCGGCGACCCTCCGCTGGATGCTGATCCACATGGTCGAGGAGACCGGCCGGCACGCCGGTCACCTGGACATCATCCGCGAGCTCCTCGATGGCGCCACCGGCTACTACTAGTCACCCGCCCGACCACCGACAGCGCACCCGTGAACGGCACCCCGACCGTGCCAGAGCACGGTGAGGGTGCCCCTCACGGGTCAGGGGACACGGTGAGGGTGCCCCTCACGGGTTGGTCCCTTCTTCCTTGATCCTGGTGACGAGTTGCGTCGGGTTGACGAACCGCAGCGCGACGACGAGCAGCACGACCATCGACATGGTGTAGAGAACGGCCATCGCGTCGATCGACTGCTGGGTGCGGATGCCAGCGGAGAACACGGCGTAGTACAGCGCGACCACCAGCGTCTGGCTGTCCGGCCCCGCCGTGAGGAACGTCAGCTCGAACATGCCGACCGTGCGGACGAGCACGAGGATCAACGCCGCGAGGATGCCAGGCACGAGCAGCGGCGCCAGGATCCTGGTGAAGATCGCGAACGTGCCGGCACCCGACATCCGTGCCGCGGACTCGATCTTCTGGTCGATCTGCTCGATGAACGGCGTCATCGTCAGCACGACGAACGGGATCGACGGCACCAGGTTGGCCAGCACCACGCCGGCGAGGGTGCCGGCCAGGTGGAACTTGTACAGCACGGTCGCGAGCGGGATGCCGTACGTGATCGGCGGGACCAGGATCGGCAGCAGGAAGAGCACCATGACCAGCCGCTTGCCGGGGAAGCTGCGCCGTGCGAGCACGTATGCGGCGGGCACGCCAACGACGGCCGAGATCGCCACGACCAGCAGCGAGACCTCGACGGTGACGAGGAAGACCTGCGACAGCCCGAACTCCCGCCAGGCGGCGCCGTACCACTTCGTCGTGATCCCCTCGGGCAGCCAGGTGGTGAACCAGCGCGTACCGAACGAGTTCACGACGACGACACCGATGACGCCGGCGAGGTTGACGAAGAAGAACGCGAAGAGCGCCCACGCCAGCCAGGTTGCCGGGCGGCCGACGAACCGGCGCCTGTGCCGTTCGCCGGTCGCGGGCGGCGGGGCGGGTCGCTCGGTGACCTGTGTCATCCCTTGCCTCCCGTCGCCCCGCGGTAGAACGTGGTGCGCCACGCGAGCACGAGCGCGACGACGGCGAGCATCAGCACGGCCATCACCATCGCGATCGCCGAACCCATCGAGTAGTCGTACCGCTGGAACGCCGCGTAGTACGCCTCGATCGAGATCACGTGGGTGCTGCCGCGCGGGTCGCCGACCAGCTGCGCCGACGGGAACACCGAGAACGCCAGCACGAACGACAGGCAGAACGTGATCGCCAGGCCGGGCACGAGCAGCGGCAACGTGACGTACCTGAACCGCTTCCACCACCCCGCGCCGAGAGTCGCCGCCGCGCGTTCGAGGCTGGGGTCGATGCCGGTGAGGTACGACAGCGTGAGCAGGTACGCGAACGGGAACCCGGTGATGATGAGCGACGCGAGCACGCCCCAGTAGTTGTGCACCAGCTCCAGCGGCTCGTCGAGGACGCCGATGCCCAGCAGGAACTTGTTGAGCCAGCCGTTCGGGCCGAGATAGCCGAGCAGGCCCTCTGCGGTCAGCACCGTGCCCAGCGTGATGGGCAGCACGAGCAGCGTCGTGATCAACCGCTTTCCGGGGAACGCATGCCGCGTACGCAGCGCGACGGGGACGGACGCGAGCACGTTGATCAGCGCGGCAGGCACGCCGAGCTTGAACGTGATCCAGACCGTCTCGCGCAGGTACGGGTCGGAGAAGAACGTGACGTAGTTGGCGAACGGCCCGCCGCGCTGCGGCTGGAACGACAGGCCGAGTCCGTACAGGAACGGGTAGCAGAACAACGCGACCAGGAAGACGAGACCGGGCAGGAGGAGAAGCAGCGTGCGGTCGATCCCGCGCTCGGCCAGCCGGTGGCGCAGTGCGCCCCGCCTCCGATCCTGCGCCGAGGCGGCCATCACGTCACCCCGCTGCCGACCTCGGACGGGCGCGGCGCCGCCGCCGAGCCCTCGTCGGCGGCGAAGACGAGGACACGCTCCCGCGGTGCCGTCAGGTCGACCGTGTCACCGGGGACGAGCCTGCGGTCGGTGCGGAAGTGCACGACACCGGAGTCGCCGAGGCGCGCGCGTACCGCCTGCTCGCGTCCGTGGTACTCCACCACCTCGACGGTCACCGCGACGGTGTTCGGGCCCGCCGTGTCGGTCACGGCGAGGTCCTCGGGACGGATCGCCGCGACCGCACGCCCGGCCGTGACGCCGTCCCTGTCGACGCCGACCAGCCGCATCGACTCGTCCGCCAGGGTGACGGCGCCGGCGTCGACACCGACCACGTCGAGTTCGAACATGTTGCGGTAGCCCATGAACCCGGCGACGTACCTGTTCGCCGGCTCGGCGTAGACCTCCTCGGGCGTGCCGATCTGCTGCACCTCGCCCGCGCGGAGCACGACGAGCCGGTCGGCGAGCGACAGCGCCTCCTCCTGGTCGTGGGTCACGTACACCGTCGTGAGCCCGAGGTCCTGGTGCAGCCGGCGGATCTCGGTGCGCATCTCGATGCGCAGCTGCGCGTCGAGGTTGGACAGCGGCTCGTCCATGAGCACGACGGACGGTTCGAGCACGATGGCGCGGGCGATCGCCACCCGCTGCTGCTGACCGCCGGACAGCTGCCCCGGGTGCTTGTCGGCCTGGTCGCCGAGCTGCACGAGGCGCAGCGCGTCGTCGACACGGCGCCGCGCCTCCGCCTTCGGCACCCGGCGCATGGTCAGCCCGAACGCGACGTTGGCCCGTACGGTCAGGTGCGGGAACAACGCGTAGTTCTGGAACACCATGCCGAAGCCGCGGCGCTCCGGCGGCACCGTGTCGATCCTGCGGTCGTCGAGCCAGATCGATCCGTCGGAGAGCGGCAGCAGCCCGGCGAGGCAGTTGAGCGCCGTCGACTTGCCACACCCGGACGGGCCGAGCAGGGCGACGAACTCACCTCCCCTGATCAAGAGGCGCAGGTCGCGCAACGCCACGTGCTGCCCGAACCTGCGGCCGACGTCGTCGAGTCGCAGGGTGTCGAATCGAGCCGAGTCGAATCGAGCGGAGTCCGGCATGGCTCAGCCCGAGCTCTTCTTGCCGGACGCGATGTCGCGGTTCCACTTGTCGAAGGCCGTCACCTGGCTCTGCGCGGGCAACGACGGCTCCTTGGGGAACTCCTCGATCCACGCGTCGAACTCGGGGTGGCCGAACTCCTTGATGACCTGCTGCGACTTGGCCGGCGCCATCGAGATCGGCACGTTCTTCACCGCAGGCCCCGGGTAGAAGTAGCCGTCGTCGTACGCCTTCGCCTGCTGCTCCGGCGTCAGCATCCACTTGATCAGCAGGGTCAGCGCGGACATCTCGTCGGCGCTCACGCCCTTCGGCACGACCGCGTACTGCGCGTCGGTCACCCAGGTCATGTCGTCGAAGTGCGTGACGGCGATGTCCTTCGGGACCGCGCCCAGGGCGCGGGGGTTGATGTACCAGCCGGTGGTGGTCATCGCCATGTCGATCTGGCCGGTGGCGAGGTTCTTCATCGTCTCCGTGGTGCCGGACGCGTAGGTGCCGACGTACTTGTTCAGCTCCTTCAGGTACGCCCAGGTCTTGTCCCACCCCTTGACGGGGTCGCTGGGGTCGGAGTCACCGAGCAGGTACGGAAGGCCCATCAGCCAGGTGCGGCCGGGACCGGAGTTGGCCGGGTCGGCGTACTGGAAGCGCTTGGGGTGCGCCTTCGCCCACGACAGCAGCTCCTGCGGTGTCGTCGGCGGGTTCTTCACCTTCTCCGGGTTGTACTCGAGCAGCGGCCCGGACGGGTAGTAGACGAGCTCGACGCCCTGGCCCTCCGCGAGCTCGGCCATGTCGGCGGCGGGCTCGAGGTAGTCGGGAGTGCCGATCTTCTCGTCGTAGTCCGGCGACATCTTCGTCCAGAGCTTCTGCGAGATGCCCGCGGCGAGGCCGTCGGTGCCGGTGAGCACGAGCTGGATCTGCAGCTGTCCCGCCGCCTGCTGCGCCTTGATCTTCCCGGCGAGGTCGGGCGCGGGCGACTTGCTGTAGGTCACCTTGGAGACGACGTCGGGGTTCTTCTCGACGAACTCGTCGATCATGCCCTGGGTCAGCTGCAGGTTGCCGGCGACGTCGAGGACGTTCAGCGCCACCGGCTTCTCCGGCTTGTCCGGCACGTCACCGGGTTGGAGCGCCTTGCCTGCGTCGCCGCCACCGCTCGGTGCGCCGCAGCCGAACACCACCAGGCACACGGCGATCGCGGCCGCCGCACCCTTCCACCATCGACGCTGATGGGACATCTGGACCCTCCTCGGTTGTCAGGCCGTACGAGACGTTCTGCGGGACCGCGCCCGGTGCGGCGGACCCGTGGACGATCGGACGACGAGCTGCGTGGGGAGCTCGACACGGTCGGTCGGCTCGTCTCCCGTCTCCAGGAGGCCGAGCAGCATGTCGACGGCGACGCGACCCGAGCGCTCCTTGGGCACCGCCACCGTCGTGAGCGGCGGCGTGGTCATCGTCGCCATCGGGACGTCGTCGAACCCGACGACGCTGCACCGGCCGGGGACGGGGACGCGGCGTTCGGCGAGACGCGACAGCACGCCGAGCGCCATCAGGTCGTTGTACGCCACCACCGCGGAGACGTCGTGCTCCAGTGCGGCGTCGACGCCCGCGATGCCGGACTCGAAGTGCGGTGGGTACGGGCCGAACTCGACGATCTCGAGACCGCGCTTCTTCGCGGCGAGACGCAGGCCGCGCCGGCGTTCGCGGTTGGACCAGGAGTTCCGCGGTCCGTCGAGGTACGCGAACCGCCGGTGGCCGAGCTCCGCCAGGTGGTCGACGACCTGCCGGCCTCCCCCCACGCTGTCGAGCAGCACCGAAGGCGAGCCTGGGACCTTGCGGTTGAGGAACACCAGGGACGTCTCCGCCGCCGCCTGCTCGAGCAGAGCGGTGGTCATGCGGGACGAGCACAGCACGATGCCGTCGACCTGCTTGGACATCTGCATGATCAGCTCGTGCTCGGCACGCGGGTCCTCGTCGGAGTCGGCGAGGAAGACCCAGTAGTCGGCCTCGCGGGAACGCGCCTGCGCACCCTTGAGCACCCCGTGGAAGAACGCGTTCTCCAGGTCGGGGACGATCACGCCGATGTTGCCGGTCTTGCCCGTGATGAGACCGCGCGCCGCCCGGTTCGGGTGGTAGCGCAACCGTTCCGCGGCTTCGAGCACGCGTCGGCGCGTCTCGGCGTTGACCAGGTCGGGTGCGCCGAACGCACGCGACACCGTCGACATGGAGACCCGCGCCTCACGCGCCACCTGGTGGATCGTGGTGGCCAATCGCGCTCCTCGGCTCTCTCCGCCCCCGCGTGCCGCCTACCCTTGCAAAGGTTTTCACCCGGTGTCAACAGGTGGTCGAGCGGACTTCCTGCAAAGGTTTTCAACCTGCAGCGCGACCGAATCAGGCGAGCTGCTCAGCCGAGAGTCACCGGCAGCTCGTGCAGGCCGCGGATCAGCGTGCTCTGCCGCCATTGCAGCTCACCCGGCTCCCCCGCGAGCAGGATGTCGGGGAACCTGGCGAGCAGCCGCCCGATGGCGACGACGCCCTCCATCCTGGCGAGCGGCGCGCCGACGCAGTAGTGGATGCCGTGCCCGAACGCGAGGTGCCCGCCGGTGGGACGGGTGACGTCGAGCGCACCGGGGTATGCGAAGCGCTCGGGATCGCGGTTCGCACCGCCCAGGGCGACGAGGACGAACTCGCCCTCGGGGATCATCACGTCGCCGACCTCGACCGGCTCGACGGTGTAGCGCAGTGTCGCCATGTTGACCGGGGGCTCGTACCTGAGGAACTCCTCGACGGCACCGGGGAGCAGGCCCGGGTCGGCCCGCAGCGCCGCGAGCTGGTCGGGGTGCCTGAGCAGGGCGAGCACCCCGTTGCCGATCAGGTTCACCGTCGTCTCGTGCCCCGCGACCAGCAGCAGGAACGCCATCGACACGACCTCGCGGTGGTCGAGGCTGTCGTCGTCCTCGCTCGCCTGGATCAACGCGGTGAGCATGTCGTCGGCGGGCGCGGCGCGCTTCGCCGCGACGAGCTCGGTCAGGTACGTCGCCATCAGGCCGGCCGCCTCCATCCCGTCGCCGACCGAGAGCATTGCCGCCGACCAGGTGCGGAAGTCCTCGCGGTCCTCGAACGGGACGCCGAGCAGCTCGCAGATGACGGTCACCGGGATCGGGAAGGCGTATGAGTCGATGAGGTCGACGGCGCCGGACGCGCCGGCGCCGGCCATCTCGTCGAGGCACGTGTCCGCGATCTCCTCGATCCGCGGCCTGAGCCGCTCGATCCGCCGGGACGTGAACGCCTTGTTGACCAGCTTGCGCAGCCGGGTGTGGTCGGGCGGGTCGCTGTTGAGCATGTGGGCGTCGAGCAGCCCGGCGTCGCCGTCCTCGGGAGCCGTCTCGCCGTACTGGCGGGCGAACAGTGCGCCCAGTCCCTCGTGGCCCTTCGCGAGCCGCGGGTCGGCGAGTGCGGCCCTCGCCTCGGCGTACCGCGGGACGACCCATGCCTGCATCCCGCTCGGCATCGCCACGTAGCGCGCGGGACCGCCGGCCCGCAGCACCTCGTAGACCGAGTACGGGTCCTGCATGAACCCGACGTCGAGTACCTCCGTCGCGATCTCCGCGTGTGTCATCCGCCCCGCCTTCCCGTCGTCACGATCGACGATACGTCGGGACGCGGGACGACCGGGGCGCGTCAGTCGCTGCCGTGCACGTCCACGGACGATCCGCCCTCGCTGATCGGTGGCGGCGCCGTCCAGCCCGCCTCCTCGAGCACCATCTGGCCGTCCTCGTCGAAGTGCACGTCGTACGGCTGGACGTACTGGCCGTCGGGACCGTCGATCACCTGGTAGGCCGTGTAGATCGCCCGCACCCGGCCGTCGGTGTTCTGCTGGAACTCAACCTGGTACGTGTAGTACGAGTTGGCGTCGGCCTGGTCGACCGCGGCCAGACCCTCGGCCACGTTCGTCCCGACGGCGACCAGGTTGCCGCCCGGCATGCCCGGCGCGGTGTACGAACCCACCTGCGGCTGACCCTTCCCGTCGGTCACCACGTAGGTGTACGTCGACGCCGGCACGCCCGGCGGCTGCGCCGTCGAGCCGGGGGGTGTGTCCGCCACCGCGACCGGGTAGCCGTACTCGTCGAGCACCAGGCTCTGCGTCGCGGACGCGTTGACCGTGGTGTAGGGCTGGTACTGGGCCCCGGCGATGGCGCCGGCGATGACCATACCCGCCTCGGCCGTGCTCAGCGGCTCGCCGAGCTGGTCGTAGCCGGTGTAGGTGGCGAGCGTCTGCCAGCCCGTGTCGAGCCCGCCGAGTGTCTCCGCACCCGGGCCGTGACCGGACAGCTCGCCACCCTTGCCCGCGTACTGCGGGGTGACGACCGGGTACTCCTTGCCGTCGGGACCGACGAGGAAGCCACCTCCGGTGTACGCGACACCACCTGGCAGGCAGGGCGCACCGAGGAGCACCGCGAGGTCCCACGCCCCTGCCGTGCCCGAGACGACGTTGCCGTCCGGTGTCCAGCTCTTGTCCCACGGGTTGGTCGCGTACGGCCCCATCCCGGCGTTCGGGCCCTTGGCGGCGAGCCAGGCCTCCGTCGCGTTCGCGCTCAGCGTGAGCGTCGCGTACGTGCCGACGACCGGCAACGGATCGGTGACTGCCGCCTTGAGTCGGGCGGTGAGCGTCTCGTCCGCGGCGTCGAGGTAGCTCAGGATCTGCTTCACCTCGGAGGTGAGCTGACCTGGCGACGGGTCGCCGTCGGCCAGCTCGACTCCGGGTACGAGAGTGACGGTGCCGTCGTCGGCGACCGCGTACTTCTTCTTGTCGAGCGTCGCCGACATCTCCTGCCACCACGCGACCGCCTGCGCCATCGCGCCACTGAACGCACCGAGGTGCGTCTGCACGTCACGCAGGCGGATGGCCGCGGTGTCCATCGACGTGGTCGCGGCGGTGACGATCAGGGAGGCGGCGGGCTGACCGGTACCCGACCATCCGACGCCCGCCGCGATGCCATCGCGGACCGTGCCGAACGAGGACCGCCCCGACTCCGCCTTCTTCGCCGCGTCGCCGACCCTGGTGGCGGCGAAGTCCACCCACATGCTCGCCACCTGTGCCGCGTCAAGCATCGACGTCGTCGCCGCCATGTCAGGCGCCTCCGCTCACCCAGGTCAACCCGTCGGGAAGGATGTCCACCTGTACCGAGTCGCCGCCGGATGCGGCGATCTCCTGGGCCGACCTCGTGTCGCTCGCGGAGACCAGGTTCGCCGAGCTCTTCAATTTGTCGCCGATGGTGAGGGTGCCCGCGGCGAAGTCCAGCATGGTGTCCGACCAGGTGGCCACGAACGACGCCATCGCCGCGGCGCTCTGGTACCCACCGAGTCCGCCGGCCGCGTCGTCGCCCGCCAGGCCGACTGCGCCCCTCGCCTGATCGAAGTCGGGTGAGCAGTCGTGGGCGGTGTCCGCCCAGCTGTACACGAGTGCGTAGTCCATCGTGACGCTCGCCATCAGCTACCTCCCGATACAACGTCGCCGCAACGTCCGTACCCAGATCCTGACGGGAGAACGCGCAGCACAGGGCCGTACGAGAGCCCACGGCGCGAAGATGCCGGCAAGGTTGCCGGTCGTGCAGGCGGAACTGCCGGTACCCGGACGCAAGACGCGATATATCTTGACGAGTCGCCACGCCTGACCTAGTCTCGCGGATAGACACGATATATCTCGTTCACTCACACCAGGAGGCAGCGGTGGAACGCTGGACATTGGAGGGCCCGGAGACGCTCGAGCTCGACCAGGTATCGGATCTTAAGGTCAAGCTCGTGGCGGGTCACGTCGACGTCGTCGCGACGGAGGGTCCCCCACGGGTGGAGGTCCACGAGATCGCCGGCGACCCGGTGGTCGTGACCCTCTCCGACGGCCGGCTGGAGGTCGGCTACGAGGACCTCGGCGGCGTCTTCGACTTCGACGGCAGGTCCGCGCGCGAGGCGCTGGAGAACGTCGGCGACGCACTGCGCGACCTGCTGGAGAACGGGCGGTCGCCCCGCACGGACGAGTGGCTGAGGAAGTTCCCGTGGTTCGGCCGCAAGCGCCGCGCCGTCGTCTCCGTCGCGGTCCCCCGGCAGTGCAAGGTGCGGCTCAACGTCGTCTCGTCGACGGCCGTCGTCGCCGGGTTCGACGGGCACACCAAGGTCAAGAGCGTGTCGGGCGACGTCACCCTCGACGGCCTGTCGGGCACCGTCGACGCGCACACCGTGTCCGGCGCCCTCGAGGCGCAGATGCTCTCCGCCACCCTCGACTTCGTCACGGTGTCCGGCGACCTCACCGTCGTCGAGGCGACCAGCGACCGCATCCACGGCCGCACGGTCTCCGGCGACCTGACCGCCGACGTCGACCTCGCGCGAGGCGGCCGGCTGGAGTTCTCCAGCGTGTCCGGCAACGTCACCACGCGCCTACCAGAGACGACGGGCGCGCGCGTCACCGCCACCAGCACATCGGGCGACACCACCTCCGGCTTCGACGCCCTGCAGCGCGAGCGCAAGCCGGGCAAGCGGAGCCTGTCGGGGACCATCGGCGACGGCAGCGGGAGCATCGAGGTTCGCACCGTCTCCGGCGACATCCACCTGCTGCCGCGCCGCGCGCCGAAGAAGGCACTCGCCGAGAACGGTGCCGAGTGATGAGCTCGGTGTTCGGGCACGGACGGCTGCGGCTCTACCTCCTCAAGCTGCTCGACGAGGAACCCCGGCACGGCTACGACATCATCCGGCTGCTCGAGGACCGCTTCATGGGCGTCTACGCCCCCTCCGCCGGCACGATCTACCCGCGGCTCAACCGGCTCGAGGAGGAGGGCCTCGTCGAGCACGAGGTGACGGAGGGGAAGAAGGTCTACCGGCTGACCGACGCGGGCAGGGCGGAGCTCGCCGCGCGCCAGGAGGAGATCGCCGCCCTCGAGCAGGACATCGACAGGTCGGTACGCGACCTCGCCCGCGAAGTGCGCGAGGACGTCCGCTCGTCGGTCCGCGGGCTTCGGGAGGAGCTCAAGGCCGCCGCGCGCGAGGTCCGCAACGCCGAGCACGACCGCAAGCAGCAGGGCAAGCGCCCGTTCGACACGCCCTGGGAGGACCTCTCCGACGTCCCCGGCTGGTCCGAGGCGAAGGAGGCGGTGCGCGAGGCCAAGCGCGCCTTCCGCGAAGGCACCCGTTCGTGGCAGACCGAGTGGGAGGGCACCTGGACGGCGACCTCGGGTGGGAAGAAGGTCGTGAAGGACGTCCTCAAGTCCACCGAGCTGCTGCGGGGCGAGGTACGCAGGGCCGTCAAGGCCGATCTCGACGAGCCGCGCCTGCAGGAGGTCAAGACCGCGGTCGACGACGCGCTGGGCAGGATCCGCGAGCTGATCAGTCGAGGGTGAAGACGACCTTGCCGAAGACGTCGCCCGCGAGCAGGGCCTCGAAGCCCTGGCGGGCGTCGGACAGCGGCAGCACGCGGTCGATCGCGGGACGTGCGCCGCTGACGTCGAGGAACGCGAGCAGGCGTTGCAGCTCGGTGCGGCTCCCCATCGTCGAGCCGACGACCGACAGCTGCATGTAGAAGACGCGCTGCAGCTCCGCTGACGGGTCGGGGCCGGTCGTGGCGCCCGAGACCACGATGCGGCCGCCGGGACGCAGGCACTTCACCGAGTGGCTCCAGGTCGCCTTGCCGACCGTCTCCATCACGGCGTCGACGCGCATCGGCAGGCGAGCACCTGGCTCGAACGCCTCGTGGGCACCGAGCTCGACGGCGCGGCCACGCTTGCCCTCGTCCCTGCTCGTGACGAACACCCGCAGACCCGCGGCCCGGGCGAGGACGATGAGCGCGGTCGCCACCCCGCCGCCCGCGCCCTGGACCAGCACGCTGCCACCGGGCTGCAGGCCGGAGTTGGTGAACAGCATCCGGTAGGCCGTGAGCCACGCCGTCGGCAGGCACGCGGCCTCCTCGAACGTCAGCGCACCCGGCTTCGGCAGGACGTTGCCACGCGGGACGAGCACGCGTTCGGCGAACGCCCCGTCGTACCGCTCGGACAGCAGCGACCGCTTCGGGTCGAGCGTCTCATCGCCGAGCCAGTCGGCGCTCGGGATCACCGAGTGCAGCACGACCTCGTTGCCGTCGTCGTCGATCCCCGCGGCATCGCACCCCAGCACCCGCGGCAGCTCGTCGGCGCCGAGCCCGACCCCGCGCAGCGACCAGATGTCGTGCTGGTTCAGGGACGCGGCCCGCACCCGGACACCGACCCAGCCGGGTGGAGCGGTCGGGTCGGGGACGTCACCGGAGTCGAGCCCGGCGAGCGGATCGTCGTTGTCGAGGCGGACGGCGCTGACGGCGAACATGCTCCGACCCTAACGGTCGAAGCGCCGCGCTACGCGCGGGCGGCCGTCTCGACGGCGTGCGACACCGCCGGCACGACGCGGTCGTCGAACGGACTCGGGATGACGTACGTGGGACTCAGGTCGGGTCCGACGAGCGAGGCGAGCGCGTCGGCGGCGGCGAGCTTCATGCCCGGCGTGATCGACTTCGCCCGCGCGGACAGCGCGCCGCGGAAGATGCCGGGGAACGCGAGCACGTTGTTGATCTGGTTCGCGTAGTCGCTGCGCCCGGTCGCGACCACGGCCGCGTGCCGGCCCGCCACGTCGGGATGCACCTCGGGATCGGGGTTGGCGAGGGCGAAGACGATCGGGTCGTCCGCCATCGCGGCGACCGCCTCCTCCGGCACCCGGCCGCCCGACACCCCGATGAAGACGTCGGCGCCGCGCAGCCCGTCGGCGAGCGTGCCGCGCAGCCCGTCGGCGTTGGTCTCGCGCGCGAGCGACTCCTTGACCGGGGTCAGGCCCTCCCTGCCCAGATGGAGGATGCCGCGGCTGTCCGCGACCACGACGTCGCCGAGGCCCGCCTCCAGCAGGATGCGCGACACCGCGACGCCCGCTGCGCCGGCGCCCGAGATCACGACCCTGGTGTCGGTCACGTCCCGCTCGGTCAGGCGGAGCGCGCCGCGCAACGCCGCGAGCACGACGACGGCGGTGCCGTGCTGGTCGTCGTGGAAGACGGGAATGTCGAGTGCAGCGTCGAGTCGTTCCTCGATCTCGAAGCAGCGTGGTGCGCTGATGTCCTCGAGGTTGACGCCGCCGAACCCCGGCGCCACCCGGATCACCGTGTCGATGATCTCTTCGACGTCGGTGGTGTCGAGGCACAGCGGCACGGCGTCGATGCCGCCGAACTCCTTGAAGAGCAACGCCTTGCCCTCCATCACCGGCAGCGCGCCGAGCGGCCCGATGTCGCCGAGGCCGAGCACCGCGGTGCCGTCGGTGATGATCGCGACCGTGCCGCCCTTCCACGTATAGCGGTAGGCGAGCTCAGGATCGTTCGCGACGGCGGTGCTCACCCGCGCGACGCCCGGCGTGTAGGCGAGCGACAGGCCGTCGCGGTCGCGCACCCGAACGGTGGGACGGATCTCGATCTTGCCGCCATGATGCAGCGGGAACGCAGGGTCTGACTCGTACTCGGGAACGGTGGTCACGCTGGCCTCCACGGTGCTTCGACGATGAGCGGCGCGAAGAGAAGCAGCGCTGATGCGCGCTGGCCGGGTGGCCGCGAAGAACGAGGGTCCCTCGTGACCATCGATTCTGACAGAACGCACCCGGTCCGCCACCATGGGGTCAGCCGCGACCGCCGGGCCTCTCGACGTGGCCGGGGCGAGCGGGCAGGATTCGAGCGCAAGGAGGCACGCGCATGGATCTGAGCTCGTACGCGGAGCTCGCAGTGGCCCTGGTCAACACCGACGACCTGAGCCGACCGGACGGTGACGGGCTCACCGATCTCGCCGCCCTGCGCGCCTTCTTCGCGGACCGGCCGCGGTCCAGGGCGACGTGTACGAAGGACGACCTCGCGCGGCTGCGTGACCTGCGCGACCGGCTGCGCACTGTCTTCGAGAACGCCGACCGGGGCGAGGTGGCCACGGCGATGACCGGCCTCAACTCCCTGCTCGAGGAGTTCCCCGTCCGGCCCGTGGTCACCGACCACGACGAGTCCGGCTGGCACCTGCACCTCAGCGAGTCCGGGTCGCCGACCGAGCGGTACGTCGCGCGCGCCGTCTTCGGGCTCGCCGCCCTCGTCACCGAGCTGACCCCCGACCGCCTCGGCATCTGCCAGGCGGACCCGTGCCGCTTCGCCTTCCTCGACACCTCCACCAACCGGTCGCGCCGGTACTGCTCCGACCGCTGCGCCACCCGCGCGAACGTCGCCGCCTACCGCGCCCGCCGCCGCGAGCAGCAGAACCCCGCCACCGGCTAGTGTCAGCCGACCGGCGCCCGGCCCGGACGCGCCCAGTGAAGACGCGCGGGGACGATACGGTGAGTTCCCGCCAGGCTCGTGTCGACAACGACGGGAACACGATGCGCGAGGCACCGACCTACGTGCACCCCATGATCCCACGGGTCGAACGCCACCACCGGATCCTCGACCAGCTGCGCGCCGCCGCGCCGCGCACGGTGCCGGTGACCGAGCTCGCCACCACTCTCGGAGTCAGCGCTCGCAGCATCGAGCGGGACGTCCGTCTGCTCCGCGACGCGGGACTCCCGCTGCGGTCGACCCGCGGACCCCGCGGCGGCTACCGGCTCGAGGTGCGCGGGGCCAGGCTCTCGGTGGAGCTGACCGCGGGAGAGGCCGCCGTCCTCGTGGCATCGCTCGTCGGCATCGGCCCCCTCGCCTCGGCCACGGCGCAGTCGGCGCTGGACAAGCTGGTGGGCGCTCTCGCCTCGTGATCAGCGCGGTGCGCGGCCGCCATGTTCGGGAGTGTCGAGCACCTCGCTGCTCGACCTCGACATGAGACAACAGGCCGCTCCCACGGCGAGGACGCCCAGCGCCACGCCGACGACGTACTGTCCCGCCTGGACGACGGCGACGGCGACCGGCACGCAGATGATCTGGGTGACGAGGGCGGGCGCACGACCCCAGCGACGGCGCAGCAGCAGCCCGCGACCGACCAGGACCAGGCACACCCCGGCGACCAGGCCGAAGGCGGCCATGATCTCGGCGGCCGGGAGATTGTCGGCGCCCCCGCGCAGCGCGTCGACGCCCACGAGCACACCGAGCACCGCGGCGACCAGACCCTGCAGGAGCACCACGCCAGCGGGGACGACGAGCAGCATCGGGAGACGGTCCCTGCGCGCCGTTCGGTCGGTCACGAGGGCAGCCTAACGACGCCTGGTCGCGACCGATCCGCCACCGGCGGAAACCCGTCGTGATCCACCGCCGTCGGAAGCGATGAGTTCTCGCTGTGACGCGGGTCTCACCAGGTACGACGAGACGCCCTGAGGATTCCGGAAGGGACACACGATGTCGACCACGATGAGCATCTCCGACCTTGCCGAGGTCCTCTTCACCTCGGCGCTGCAGGAGTCCGAGCACCCCACACCCGACCAGGTCCGCCTGGCCATCGACGAGCGGCTCCTACTCTGCCACAGCGAACACGCCGTCTGCGTCGCCCGCGTCGCACAGGAAGCCGGAGACCACCCCGACGCCTATCTCGGCCGCATCCGATGGGCGCTGCAGGCGGTCTCCCTGGCGTACCGGTCCGCCACCCAGCTCGCCGCGTGATACCACCCCGACCATGACGCCATTACGCTGGCGGCATGCGCGCCGTCCTGGTGGTGAACCCCAACGCCACCACGACGACCCGTCGCACGCGCGACGTGCTCACCCGTGCGCTCGCCAGTGAGACCAAGCTCGAGATCGCCGAGACGAGGCGTCGCTGGCATGCCGCCGCACTCGCCCGCAGCTGCGCGGCCGACGGTGTCGACGTGATCGTCGTGCTCGGCGGCGACGGCACGGTCAACGAGGTCGCCAACGGCCTGCTGACCGAGGGCCCGCAGCCGGGACTCCCCGCGGTTGCCGTCATCCCCGGCGGCAGCACCAACGTCCTCGCCCGCTCGCTCGGCCTCCCCCGCGACCCCGTCGAGGCCACCGGCGCCGTCCTCGAGGCGCTGCGCAACGGGACGCGGCGCACGATCGGCCTCGGCCTCGCCGACTCCCGCTACTTCACCTTCTGCTCGGGGCTCGGCCTCGACGCCGAGATCGTGCGCGCCGCCGAGTCGCTGCGGTCGACCGGCACCAGGGTGTCGAACTCGGTGCACACCCGCACGGCGTTCCGCACGTTCTTCACCGCCTCCGACCGCAGGCACCCACCGCTGACCATCGAGCGTCCAGGCAGGCCGGCCGAACGCGGCCTGTTCTGCGCGATCGTGCAGAACACCTCCCCGTGGACGTACTCGGGCAACCAGTCCCTGAGCCCCTGCCCGGACGCGTCGTTCGACCTCGGACTCGATGTGTTTTCGCTGCGCACCATGCGGACGGTCCCCGCGGCCGACCAGCTGCTGCGGGTCCTCGGCAAGGGCAGACCCCCGGGCGGCCGTGCGGCGCTCGTGCTGCACGACCTCGACGAGTTCACCGTCATCGCGACCCGCCCGCTGCCCCACCAGGTCGACGGCGAGTACCTCGGCGAGCGTGAACGGGTGACCTACCGGAGCGTTCCCCACGCTCTGGACATCGTCCTGTGACTCTGTGTAACCGTGTAACGCCTCCGCGGCCTGGGACGATCCCCATGCGGGTGCGAACGTCACCACTCGATGTGACTGAGGCGACAGGTGGATTTGACAAAGTCTTTGGCCATGACCCTTGCGCCTGGCCGATCTTCCTGGAAGGGTCGGAAACCACACCACAGAGCTTGGGCTGACCACGGCTCGCTCACATCGTGAAAGCGTTCACAAGGAGAGGTACGGACGGTGAACTCACTCGTCTGCTCCTTGCGCCGCCCCCACCGAAATGGAGGAAAGGGATACTGATGGACTGGCGCCACCGGGCGAAGTGTCGTGAGGTCGATCCGGAGCTGTTTTTCCCGATCGGCAACACGGGCCCTGCGCTATCGCAGATCGAAGAAGCAAAGGCCGTCTGCCGGCAATGCCCCGTTGTCGAGTCGTGCCTCGAGTGGGCCCTTTCCACCGGCCAGGATGCTGGCGTCTGGGGGGCGATGAGCGAGGACGAGCGTCGCGCACTGAAGCGGCAGCGTATTCGGAGTCGCGCGCAAGCCACTGCCTGACCGCCCACTGGTCACAGACAGCCCCGAGAGAGCAATCAACCAAGGCCCGCGGCGTGAGCCGTGGGCCTTGCGGTTGCCCTCGGTCACCTCAGGTACCGCCAGAGCAGCGCGCGTGCCCTGGTGACGCTGTGTACCGAAGGTCACGATAAGTCCGTTATGGTGGCGCACCTCGCCAAGTACCGCTAGAAGGAACGCATCTCTCTCCACCAACGGAGGTGCGACATGCGGCTCGCCATCATCGTGGCAGGCGCCACCCTCGCCACGGCTACCGTGAGCGCCGTTCCCGCGCAGGCCGAGCAGACCGGTTCGGCGTCGAGCGACCCGACTCGATACGTGGTCCTCTACCAGGAGGACGCCTCGGCCGAGGCCGCCCACCAGGCGATCCGTACGGCGGGCGGCACGATCGTCCGGGAGAACACCGACATCGGGCTCGCCACCGTACGCACCCGCAACGCGAACTTCGCAGCGACCGCGGATCGTCATGGGGCGATCGAGGGTGTGGCCCATGATCGGGTCATCGGTAAGGGACCCGAGAGCCGGCACGTCGCGCGATCTCAGCGCGCGAACGTCGAGAAGGCCGGTCGTGGCGAGGGGCACCGTCCCAGGCAGCATCAGGGGACCGGTCGCGACGGTGAGCCGCTGGCGGACCGGCAGTGGGACATGCAGCAGATCCATGCCACGGCCGACGGCTCCTACCAGGTGGAGCGGGGCCGGCGCGGCGTGCTGGTGGGCATCATGGACACCGGTGTCGACGCCTCGCATCCGGACATCGCTCCCAACTTCAACCGCAAGCTGAGCCGCAACTTCACCGTCGACATCCCGTCCGACGCCAACGGCAACGTCGTCGACGGGCCCTGCTCAGACGAGCCGGACAAGTCCTGCCACGACCCGGCAACGGTCGACGAGAACGACCACGGCACCCACGTCGCGTCGACGATCGCCGCACCGATCAACCGGCTCGGGACCGCAGGGGTGGCACCGAAGGTCGGCCTGGTCAACGTCCGAGCGGGGCAGGACTCCGGGTACTTCTTCCTCCAACCCACCGTGGATGCACTCACCTACTCGGCCAATGTCGGCATCGACGTGGTGAACATGAGCTTCTACGTCGACCCGTGGTTGTTCAACTGTGTGAACAACCCGGCCGACTCACCGGCCGACAGGAGCGAGCAGCGCACGATCATCAGGGCCACGCAGCGGGCGCTCGACTACGCACATCGGCACGGTGTCACCCTGATCTCCGCGGCCGGTAACGGCGCCACCGACTACACCAAGACGATCACCGACTCGTCCAGCCCGGACTTCGCCGACGTGCCTGGCGAGCAGCCGTACGAGCGGACCATCCCGCCGAGCTGCATCTCGATGCCCAGCGAGGGCGAACATGTCATCTCGGTGTCGGCCACGGGCATCAGCACCCGCAAGTCGTACTACTCCGACTACGGCAACGGCTACGTGGACGTGGCCGCGCCGGGCGGCGACACGTACGACACTGCCGACCTCAAGAGAGACGTCACTCGTGCGGTGTTGGCGGCCTATCCCAGGTCCCTCGCCGAGCAGCGCGACGAGCTGAACCCGGACGGTACGCCGAAGGTCGACTACGTCGTCGCCGACTGCCGTGGCCGCGCCTGCAGCTACTACCAGTACCTGCAGGGCACCTCGATGGCCTCGCCGCATGCGGCGGGGGTGGCGGCGCTGATCGTCAGCAGGTACGGCCACCACGATCCACGGCACGACGGCCTGACCCTCAGCCCGTCCGTGGTGGGGTCTCGTCTGCAGGCCAGCGCCGTCGATCACGCCTGCCCGAAGCCGCGCACCCAGACCTACGTCCGGTACGTGCTACAGGACGACGGCACCTACGAGAAGGTGACCGACGAGCACACCTGCGAGGGCCCCCGGCGCGACAACGGTTTCTACGGCGACGGGATCGTGGACGCCCTACGCGCCGTACAGCGGTAGCGCCACCTCCACATCCCGGACCCGTGAGGGTGCCGCCATGCACGACGGGTCACCGTCGCGAGGTGAGCGGGAGGTCGAGCACCGCCTCGGTGCCGCCGCTCTTGCGGCTCCCCAGGTGCAGTCCCCCGCCGAGCTCGGCCACGACGAGCGTGCGCACGATCTGCAGTCCGAGGCTGCTCGACGCCTCGACGTCGAAGTCGGCCGGCAGGCCCGCGCCGTCGTCGGCGACCACGACCCGTAGCCAGCCGGCCGTCCGCTCGGCCGTCAGCGAGACCTCGCCCGACCGTCCGCCGAGACCGTGCTCGACCGCGTTCTGCAGCAGTTCGGCGAGCACGAGGGACAGCGGGGTCGCGACGTCGGCCGGGAGGATCCCGAACACCCCCGTGCGTCGGCGCGCGACGTGACCGTCGGCGGCCGAGACCTCCGCGACCATCGCGACGAGGCGGTCGGCCACGTCGTCGAAGTCGACGGTCTCGTCGTCGGACTGCGACAGGGTCTCGTGCACCATGGCGATCGAGCCGACTCGCCGCACGGCCTCCTCGAGGGCAGCGCGGGCCGACGGCGCCTCCAGGCGCCTCGCCTGCAACCGCAGCAGGGCGGCCACGGTCTGCAGGTTGTTCTTCACCCGGTGGTGGATCTCCCGGATGGTGGCGTCCTTGGTGAGCAGCTCCCGCTCGCGGCGGCGCAGCTCGGAGACGTCGCGGACGAGTACGAGCCCGCCGATCCGGTTGCCGTCGGGCTCGAGCGGGATCGCGCGGAGCTGCAGGGCGACCCCGTTGCCCTCGACCTCGGTGTTGGCGGCGGCCCTGCCCGTGACGACCTGCGCCAGGGCGTTGTCGACCGGCTCGGCCGACGGCGCGAGCGCGTAGGTGACCGTGGCGAGCCGCTCCCCCACCAGGTCTGAGGTGAGACCGAGGCGGCGGTACGCCGAGAGCGCGTTGGGGCTCGCGTAGGCCACGACGCCGTCGACGTCGAGCCGGATGAGGCCGTCACCCACGCGTGGTGAGCGACCGAGCTCGTGGACCGCGCCGGGCCGTGGGAAGCGTCCGGTGGCGATCATCTGTGCCAGCTCGGTCGCCGTGCGCAGGTAGGTGAGCTCGAGCCTGCTCGGGGTGCGGATGCCGGTGAGGTTGGTGTGCCTGGCGACCACGCCGAGGACGTCGGCGCCGCGCCTGACCGGGATGGTCTCCTCCCGCACGGGGACGTCGCCCGCGCGCCACGACGGGTCACCCTCGCGGCACACGCGCCGCTCGTTCCACGACCGGTCGACGAGCGGCATCTTGCCCCGGCGGACGAGGGTGCCGACCATGTCGTCACGGTGCGCGGTGGGTCCCGTCGCGGGCCGCACCTGCGCGGCGCAGACCCAGGCGTCGCCGTCCTGCGCGGGCACCCACAGCAGCAGGTCGGCGAACGACAGGTCGGCGAGCAGCTGCCACTCCGAGGCGAGCATGTGCAGCCACTCGATGTCCGCCTCACCCGCACCGGAGTGACGTCGGACGAGCTCGGTCAGGGAGGGCACACGCGAAGCGTACGCGTAGGAGAGGAGAGGAGAGGAGAGGAGAGGCGAGCGCGGAAGCGTCGCGGCCGGGCTCTTGAGCGACTGTCGACCCTCAGCGGCTCTCGACGGGACGGTGCTCGGGCGCGTACTCACCGACGGGCGGCAGACCGCCATCGGGCTCGACGATGTCACGGTGCTGGTCGTGCGATACCTGGGCGCGGCACTCCGGGCAGTACGTGCCGGTGAACTCGGCCTTCATCGGGAAGTCCAGCGTGCTCACGGCTCCACCTCGCATTCCAGGACCCACTGCCGCCTCCGACGGTACACCCGGTGCACCCGCCAGCTTGTACCGCGCGGTAGCAGCCGCTCCCGCTCGGGGACGAACGAGCTGCCGTACCGACTCAGGTCGAGCACTCGGGTCCCGGTCGGCAGATGCATGCGCAGCAGGATCGGTCTCTCCCCGAACCGCAACGGTGGCCGGTCGCGGGCACTGACCGAGGTGAACGACGGCTCACGCATCCGACGTCCGGTGAGCACGGTCAGGTCGCGTGGATCAACGCCCGCCGGCAGCCAGTCCCAGTCCACGCCGCGGGTGGTGTCCATCGACGCTGGAATGCGCGACATGGCCCGGTCCAGGGGCGCCACGTCGGAGGTCCACCGTTCGGGCTGAGATTCCGGGGTCAGCGTGCCGTCGCGGAGATCCCTATTCAGCCCCGGCCCGAACTCGCTGTAGTCCTCGACGGCATGCTGGAGGCGTTCCTGCTCCTGCTCGTGCCGCCAGGCGGGCACGGCTCGCTGTTCGGTTGCTGGCGAGACCGCTTGGCGCGGCAGTCAACCAGGTCCGCTGCCCTTGGCCTGCTCGCACGCCGCGGCGTACTCATCGAGCGCCTGCCGCGCCGCAGCGAGATGCTCGCGCACCGTCGACAGCGCAGCGGCCGCCTGGGCGAGCACTTGCACGCTGCTCTCGTTGCCGAGCGCGACGAACTGCTGCGCGACCTCGCTGGTCTCGGTGTCCAGCTCGGCCACGACACCCTCCCGTCGAGGGCGTCCTTGGCGTGACCGGCCTTCGCCTGCAGATCGTCGAGTGCGCTCACCGCGATCCTCCGTGTCAATGGGCGCGCGTACGGATCGTGCCCGGCGCCCGGCCCGGATGCAACCCGTCTCGCGGCCCCGGCAGGTCCGAAGGGTCCTGGCCGAACAGTCCTGCCGAGGCCGGGACGTGACGGCCGAGCTGGGTCCTAGGGGACACGTACCCGGCCGCCACGCCATTAACGGTGAGTCCGGCCGGACGTATCGGGGCGCCGCCACGGCCGGCTCACCAGCTCAGATGGAGTTCCAGACCTGCACGCCGTACTTGTCGGCGAGGCACATCGGGCACGGCAGCCGGTTGCCGTGCGGCTTGCACCGTGGCCCGTTCTCTCGGTCCTCGGCATCGTCGACCTCGGCCGCAGCCGCGCTGTCCTCGCTCACGTCCGTCGCCCCCTGCTACTCCCACACGAGATCGAACATGGTCACTTCCGTCCTGGCGGTTCCTGCAGCCAGAGGACCATCGCAGCGGCCTCGGGCGGCACCTCGTATTCAGGAACTGCATACGACGGAGGTGACCTGAATGCGGGTGCTGATCTACCCTGCTCGGGATGGAGCCGTCGGCCCGCGTGGTGGAGGCCCTGACCGATCCCGACGGCAGGGCCGCCGTCGGGATGGGCGCGACCGGCAAGGTGGTCCGCCTCGTCCGCAAGGCGCTGCTGCTCGACCAGGTCGACGTCGCCTCCCGTACGGGCTACTCGCAGTCGACGATCTCCCGCGTCGAGTCGGGGAAGATCACCGACGGGCCGGTGCTCGCCGACGTCGGCGAGGCGCTCGGCATCCCGCCGGCCGCGCTCGGGCTCGACGACCCGGCCCGCGACGGCCCTATCGTGGGTGAGGTGGAGCGCCGGGACCTGTTCAAGGGCGCCATCGCGGTGGCGTCCGCTGCGATGCTCCCGGCTGTGATCGCCGACACTGACCGGCCGCAACGGGTCGGCGCCGAGGCGGTCGCCGGGTGCTGGTCGGCCCTGCACCGCCTGTACGAGCTCGACGACCACCAGGGCGGCGGCGCGGTGTACGAGTTGACCGCCGGCATGGCCGCTCGTATGCAGCGCGCCCTCGCCCGCACCTCCCACACGCAGGCGACTGGCCGCCGCCTGCGCGCGGTCACCGCTGCGACGACGGTGCACGCCGGGTGGCAGGCGCTCGATGCAGGTCGCCGCGACGCTGCGCGCCGGTGGTGGCTGGAGACGCTGCACGTCGCCGACCTCGGCCCGGGCGCCGAGGAGGCGCGCGTCACCGCGCTGTCCGGGATGGCACTGATGGCGAACCGCGACCCCGCACACGGCCGCGAGGCCGTCGGCCTGGCCGGTGCCGCCCGCAGCGCCGCAGGGTCGGACGCGACCCCGACCCTGCTGTCGATGCTCGCCGCCCGCGAGGCGATGGGGTACGCGGGAGCTGGTGACAACGCAGAGGCGATCCGCGCGCTGTCTGCGTCGCGGCGGCACCTCCAGCAGGGCCGCCGCGGGGACGAACCCGCGTGGTTGAGCTTCTGGTGCCTCGCCGACCTGGAGACCCACGCGACCGTCGTCGCCGAGCGTCTCAACCAGCCCGTCACGATGGAGCGGGCGGCGCGGGAGGCCGTTCGCTGGTCGAACCCGGCGATGCCGCGGAACCACACGATCTACAGCGCGTACCTCGGGCTCGTCCTCACCCGGCTCGGGAAGCTCGACGAGGCGATCGCCACCACCCGCGATGCGCTGCACGGCGCTGCCGTCGGCGGCTCCCAGCGCATCACCACCGAGATCCGCGACACCGCGCGGCTCCTCGCCCGCCAGCGGTACGCGCCAGCTCGTGACTTCGCCGCCGCCGCGAAGAGCGTCCTGCCGGCGGCATGACGGCTGTCGACGTGGTCGTTTACTCCGTGCACGGACCGGTCACCGCCGCCGCCCGGACGGACAGCGTGCGGGACGTGTGGGCCGAGGTGTACGGCGAGCCGCCGTTCAATAAGGGCCCCGACGACGTCGCCACGTTCCTCGACGGCTGGCCGAACCGGTTGCGCGCGCCCGGGTTCCGGCTCGTCCTCGCCGAGCTCGGGGACGAGCCGGTCGGCGTGATCTACGGCCACCGGCTGCGACCCGGCACACCATGGTGGGAAGGCGCACTCGACCCGCTCCCGGAAGGCGTCGCCGACGAGCGGCCAGGCCGCACCGTCGTCATTGTCGACATGCTCGTCCGCGCGCCATGGCGACGCCGCGGGGTCTCCAGGCAGCTGCACGCGCACTACCTCGCCGGGCGGGACGAGGAACGTGTGACGCTGCTCGTCCGGCCGGACAACGACCCGGCACGGCACGCCTACGAGGCGTGGGGATACGAGAGGCTCGGTCGCAATCAACCGTTCCCGCCCGACGGGACGGTGTTCGACTCGATGGTCCGGCCGGTCGTACCGTAGGTCAGCGGCGGCCTCGTGTAGCCACGGCGACAATTCCCACGGGTCCGCCGATGAAGACGACCACCACAACCAGCGCGATCGTGAGCTCGGTCAGTCCGATGATCGGCATGGTCATTCCTTCGGTGGGCACCAGGTCAGTGTGCGCTCCACGCCGCCGACCAGTAGCCGTTCTCGCCGACGGGTCCAGCCGGTGACTGCCCGTCGTCGGATAGGTGGTCCCTACCACACTGCGGTGACGACGACGTTGATGCGCGGCCGGCCGGATCGTACGACCCCGCCGAGCGCGGTGAGGTCCTCGAAGCGTAGGAGCTCGACGAGCGCGCCGCAGGTAGGGGCCGCGACGCTCAGAGCACCGCCATCGCGTCGACCGCGGCACCTGCCGGAGGAGCGGGAGGAGGCGGGCGCGGGAAGCGTACGCGCGCGGGTGGAGGAGTACGCGGAAGCGTACGGTGTCCTCGTGATGTGGGTGCCCTCTGCGTCACGTGATCCCGGTGCTGGCAGGATGAGCAGGGATGGTGATGGACAGCCGGACGACGACCGATCAGGTCGCTTTCTGGGAGCAGGTGGTGCGCGACGGGTGCGCGCTGCCCCCGGAACCCCCGCTCGACGAGCTCACCATCGAGCTGAGCGGCCTGCTCGGCTCTCCTGACGGGCACCAGCGCGATGAGCTCGCCTACCGGGTGCTCGCCGCGTGGATCAGCCGCGGCGTCTACGACGACCTGCTCACCGGCCTCGGCGACGGCATGTCCGTCGGGTTGGCCAACGCCCTGGGCGACGACGGCACCGACTCGATCTTCCGGCGGTCCTTCTCGGCCCTGATCCTCGCCGAGGTCGTGGCCCGTGACACCGAGGCAGAGCTGCTCCATCCCGACACGCTGCTGCGCTGGGGCGACAGCGGCCTCCGCTGGCTGGTCAAGGAGCGTGACCTGCGCGGCATGGTGCCCGGCAAGGGATGGGCCCATGCCGTCGCCCACGGCGCCGACCTCGTGCTCTCCCTCGGGCTGTCGCGCCACTTCGGCCACGGCGAGCTGATGGTGCTGCTCGACGCGGTGGCCGACCGGCTGCTCGAGCCCACGACCTATCGGCTCGTGCACGGCGAGGACGAGCGGATGGCGTACGCCGTCATGGGGATCCTGCACCGCAACGTGGTGGAGATGGACCTGCTCGGTCCGTGGCTCGAGCGGCTCGCCACGGGCTGGTCGGGTCCCGGCATGTCCTACGACTCCGCGGTGGCGTTCAACGCGGCGAGCTTTCTCCGGGTGCTGCACCTGCAGCTCCAGCTCGGGGTGCGGCCGCTCATGTCGGCCGGCCGCGCGTCGGGTCATTTCGACAGCGACGTCGCCAACCGGATCGATCTGCTCGGTGGGATCGCCAGGCACCTGCGCGGCACCGCGCCGTACTTCCGTCAGCGCACGTCGTGAGCGTCACGGTCCGGGTCGCACGCACCGAGGAGTACGCCGAGGTCGGCGATCTCACCGCACGGGTCTATATCGACGCCGGCTTCATGGGTGCCGACACGCCGTACGTGGCGGATCTCCGTGACGCGGCCGGACGCGGTCGCGACGCCGTGCTCCTCGTCGCCGTCGACGCACACGACCGACTCGTCGGCTCGGTGACGTACGCGACCCACGGAGATGCGTACGCGGAGCTCGCGGGACCCGGCGAGGCGGAGTTCCGCATGCTCGTGGTCGACTCCTCGGCACGCAAGCTCGGCACCGGCACCGCGCTGGTGCGCGCCTGCCTCGACCTGGCGCGCCGCGATGGATGCGCGACGATGCGGCTGTCGACGAGCCCCGAGATGGTCGCCGCGCACCGGCTGTACGAGCGGCTCGGCTTCCGTCGCACGCCCGAACGCGACTGGACCCCGGCGCCCGGTCACGACCTGCTGGCCTACGCGCTGCCCGGCTGAGTGTCGGGTCACGTCCGGACCGTGCGCTCGAGCGCACGGCGCCGCGCGGCGATGAGCGCGACCGACTCGCCCTCGGGCATGGCCGCCTCGCGCAGGTAGTTGAAGACCGACTGGTGTCGGGAGACGGCCTCGACGTTGCCGCGGTGGTAGATGCCGCTGGTGAGCACGTCGAGGTAGACGATCGGTGGAGCGCCGGCGAAGGACAGGATGGTGAAGCTCACGCCCATCGCCGGGTCGGGGGTCGTGAACGGCAGCACCTGCAGGGTGACGGCGTGGGACTCCCGGCAGGTGAGCAGGTGGGTCAGCTGGTCGCGCATGATCGCGCGGTCGCCGAGCTGCCGGTGCAGCACCGCCTCACCGATGATCGCCCAGAGCGCCGGCGGGTGGTCGGCGACGAGGATCTCCTGCCGGGACATCCGCAGCGCGACCCGGGCGGCGATCTCGCCCGGCGGCACCGGCGGCCTGAGGTGACCCGTGACCGCGCGGGCGTACGCCTCGGTCTGCAGGAGCCCGGGCACGAGGTGCGCCTCGTAGGTGTCGATCCCCGCGGCGCGCGCCTCGAGGTCGAGGTACTGACCGAGCTGCTCGTCGGGCGTCGCCTGCTCCTGGATGGGCAGCCACAGTCCGGAGAGGACACCGCGGCCGTCGAGCACCCGGTCGGCGGCGTCGGTGAGGTGCTGGGACGGCGCGCGCCGGCCCTTCTCCACCATGCCGATCATCGTGCTCGAGTACCCGATGCGGCCGCCGAGCTCCTCCTGCGTCATGCCGGCCTGGGTGCGCAGCCGGCGTAGCTGTTGGCCGAAGTAGGCGAGCAGGTTCGTCGCCATCGTCTCGCTGGTCATCCACTCCGCTCCCTCGTCGCGCGCCCCGTGAGCGCGATGCCTGAGACGTGACCGTACCGGCCGTTCGTGGCGCGACAGGGAATTCGTGTCACACAGTCAGATCTGTGTGATATGGGGCGCGGCTTGAGGCGAACCCCTCGGCGGTGCGGCCGGCGGGATGCGGGCAAGACGTGATAAGAGCGGCGCGTCAGGCGGCTAGGAGCCTGGTCGCGCCTTCGCCAGGAACCGCGCGCGGTCGACCACGACCCGCTCGACCCGGCCACTCGCGACGATGCGGTCGGCGTCGTAGGCCGCCACGTAGAACAGCAGCCGGCGGCCGTCGACCTCGACGAGCTCGGAGTTGACGACGATCTCCGCGCCGACCGGGCTGGCGATGTCGTGGTCGAGGCTCAGCTTGGTGCCGACGCTCGTCTGGCCCTCGCCGAGAGCGCCGCCGACGGCGGCCACGGACGCCGCCTCGACGAGCGCGGCGACCCGCGGGGTCGCGAGCACGGGCACGTCACCGCTGCCCAGCGCGACCGCCGTGTCGTCCACCGACACGGTCGTCGTCACCCGGCCGACGAGGCCCGGCGCGAGAGTGCTCATGACGTGCTATTCGACCACGCAGATGAGGTCGCCGTCCTGGATGACGTCGCCCTCGGCCACCTGGAGCCGCGCGACGGTGCCGGCGGTCTCGGTGAGCACGGGGATCTCCATCTTCATCGACTCGAGGATGACGAGCGTGTCGCCCTCGTCGACCGTGTCACCTTCGGCGACGACGACCTTCCAGACGTTCGCCACCATCTCCGCGTGCACTTCCTCCGCCACGAGGGCTCCTTTCGACGACGCGCCGGACGCGCGGGGACCACTATGCCCGATGGGCTCCTACGACCGCATGCGGTCGACCAGGCCGGTGTCGTACCGGCCGCTGGTGAACCGCTCGTCGGCGAGCAGTTCGGTGAAGAACGTGATGTTGGTCTTCGGCCCGTCGATCTCGAAGGCCGCCACCGCCTCGCGCGCCCGCTGCAGGGCGTCGGGGCGGTCGACCCCGTGCACGCAGAGCTTGGCGAGCAGCGGGTCGTAGAACGGCGTCACCGTGTTGCCGGTGACGTAGCCGGCGTCGACCCTGATGCCGTCGCCCTCGGGCTCCTGCCAGCGCGCGATCATGCCGGGCGACGGGAGGAAGCGCTTCGGGTCCTCGGCATAGACGCGCAGCTCCAGGGCATGACCGCGCGGCACCACGTCGGTGAGCAGCGGGGCGACGTCCTCGCCCGCGGCGATGCGCAGCTGCAGCTCCACCAGGTCGAGTCCGGTCACCATCTCGGTGATCGGGTGCTCGACCTGCAGCCGGGTGTTCATCTCGAGGAAGACGAAGTCCTGGGCCGCTGGGTCGACGAGGCACTCGACCGTGCCCGCCCCGAGGTAGCCGACGGTCTCACCGGCTCGGACGGCGGCGTCGAACATGCGCTGCCGCAGCTCGGTGCCCACGCCGGGCGACGGGGTCTCCTCGGCGACCTTCTGGTGCCGCCGCTGCACCGAGCAGTCGCGCTCGCCGAGAGCCACCACCTCCCCGCCCGGCAGGCCGAGGATCTGCACCTCGACATGGCGCGCGTTCTCGATGTACCGCTCCAGCAGGATCGCCGGGTTGCCGAAGAACCGGTCGGCCCTCGTACGTGCCGTCTCGAACGCCTTGCGCAGGCCGGCCTCGTCGTGCGCCACGCCCATGCCGATGCCGCCGCCCCCGGCCGCGGCCTTCACCATCAGCGGGTAGCCGATCGTCTCCGCCGCCGCCACGGCCGCGTCGGCGTCGGCGACGGGATCGCGGGTGCCGGCGGCCACCGGCACGCCGGCGTCCTGCATCAGGTTGCGTGCGTTGACCTTGTCACCCATGGCGACGATCGACTCGGGGCTCGGGCCGATCCACGTCATGCCCGCCTCGGCGACCTGCCGGGCGAACGCGGCGTTCTCGGCGAGGAACCCGTACCCCGGGTGGACGGCCTCGGCTCCCGCCCTGCTCGCGGCCTCGAGCACCCTGGTCGCGTCGAGGTAGCTCTGTGCCGGGGCGCCGGGGCCGATCAGCACGGCCTCGTCGGCCTCGGCGACGAACGGCAGGTCCGCGTCGGCCTCGGAGTACACGACGATCACCTGGACGCCCATGCGCTGGGCGGTGCGGGTGATGCGGCGGGCGATCTCACCCCGGTTGGCGACGAGTATCGAGTCGAACATGCTCACGCGTGGTCATTTCCGTGTCGGCGGCACGAACGCCTCAACCTATCGGTACGGCCTGGCGCCTCTCGACGACCCGGCCGAGCGCCATGGTCACCTCGGGGTCGTAGTCACGCGAGAGCGCGAGCTCGATCCGCTCGATCGCCTGCAACTGCATCTCCGGGTCGGGGGACGCGCCGACCAGGTCGTCGAACGCGTTGGCCACCTTGACGATGCGGCTCTCGAGAGACACGGTGTCGTCGCGCCGGCCGTCCGGCCTCCGGTACGGTCGAGGGAAGCGTTCGACGAACATGGCGACGTCGTCGAGACCACCGCCCTCCCTGATGACCTCCGCGCCGAGTTCCGCGATGCGCTGCTGGTCGTCGAGCTCGAGCAGCGACGTGGTGCCGCCGGGCACGGGGTCGGCCAGCGAGATCTGGCCGATGTCGTGCATGACCGCCCCGAGGTAGAGCCGCCGCGACCTCGACTCGGACATGCCGAGCTCGCGGGCGATCTCCCTGGCGAGGTCGCCGACCCGCCGCGAGTGCCCGGGCTCGACGTAGCCGCCGAGCTCGGGGATGCGCGAGAGCGACCGCACCGTCTCCATCCGCGTGCTCCGCACGGTCGTCCAGCGCAGGATCGCGACCTGGGATGCGGCGACCGGCATGAGGACGATGGCGATGCCGGCGAGCCCGACCGTGTGGACCGCGAGGGCCAGGATGACGCCGAGCAATGCGGCGAACAGCTGGAACAGCGTGCGGTTGGCGAGCTCGTCGCGCAGCAGGGTGCGCAGCCGACCGCCGGACTCCTGGAAGTTGTACAGCGTGGACAGGCCGCTCTTGAGCACCGAGAGCACGCCGATCAGGCCGATCATGACGAGTACCGGAAGGATGCTCGACGACGCGGGGAACCAGCCATCGATGATCCGCATCAGCGGCGCGGCGAAGACGACCGTGACGACGTTCTGCACGACCGGGTCGAGACGGGCGTTGCGGTCGACGAGCATGCGGGGTACGGCACCCAGCAGGCTGGCCACGGCGGCCACGACGACGACCTGGGACACGCTGGTGCGTGGTCCGTCGTGCAGCGCGGTGTACATCGCGTACGCGATCGCGGCGCCGGAGGCGATCGGGACGAACTCGCGCCCGCCGGGCGCGACGACGCGCAACACCCCGCCGACGGCGATGAGCAGGCCGAACCCCACCAGCGCGGGGACGTCGACGACCCCGGTGCGCAGCACGTCGGCGCCCGCCAGCGCCGTGGGGACCAGGAGCGCGAGGGCGACGAGCGTGCGCAGGCGCAGGACCATCAGCGACCCCGCTCGCCGGTGTCGCCGTCGTCGCTCGCGGCGTTCTCGACCGGGATCGGCCGGCGCGGGTCGTCGTGGTCGAACGCCACGGCCAGCTCGGGCAGCGGGACGGCGACGGGCGTGGTGTTCGGCGTCCACCCGTCCCTCGCGACGACGCGACCGAGCAGCTCGACCATGACGGGGTCGAACTGGGTGCCCGACCCCCGGTTGAGCTCGGCGAGCGCCTCCTCGGTCGACCGGGCGGGCCGGTACGACCTGGTGGACGTCATGCAGTCGAACGCGTCCGCGACGGTGATCACCCGTGCGAACTCGGGGATGTCGTAGGCGGCGAGCCCCATGGGGTAGCCGGCGCCGTCGAAGCGTTCGTGGTGGTGCAGGATGCCGGGCAGCACGTCGTCGAGGAAGCTGACGTCGCGCATCATCGCCTGGCCGTAGACGGGGTGCAGCTGGATCGCGGCGTACTCGTCCCTGGTCAACGGCCCCGCCTTCTGCAGGATCTGGGTCGGCACCCGGATCTTGCCGATGTCGTGCAGCAGGCCGGCGTAGCCGAGCAGCGCGACGCGCTCGTCGCTGAAGCCCGCCTCGCGCCCCATCAGGGTGCTGAGCTGGGACACCCGCTCGCTGTGCCCGCGGGTGTAGAAGTCCTTCGTCTCCACCGCCCGGGCGAACGTGCGCAACGCGCTCTCCTGGACACCGCGCTCGGCCACCAGCTGGATCGAGGCCCAGCGGGCCACGGCGATGGGACCGAGGGCCAGCACCGCCGCGAACACCCCGACCTCGCCCCAGAGGACGGCGAGCAGCAGGCCGATCGGCCCGTACCCGAGGTAGGTCGGGGCCAGCGGCACGATCGCCTGCCGCCAGAGGTCGTGCGGCCGGATCGAGCTCGTCAGGGCGACGACCATCGACACGAGGGCCGTGTTGAACGCGTAGTAGACGAGCGCGGACGCGGCGAAGGGCAACATCGAGGCCACGAACGTGTCGACGGTGAGCGGGCCGACGTGTCCCCCGAGCCCGACGTAGACCAGACCGGCCGCGCCGACGGCGATGTTGTACTGAGCGACGTTGAAGACCCGCTTGACGAGCGGCCTGCCACCGGGCACGTAGACGAACAGGGTGGCGGTGGTGGCGATGATCGCACCCCACGGCCCGGTCAGGACGACCGCCGCCATGCGGATGGGAAACGTGACCGAGAGCGTGACGGAGCCCGTGCCGTGCTTGAACATGCTCGCGGGAGCGGCATCGGCGACAACGACCAACAGGGCCAGGGGTACGACGAGCCACCAGTCGAGGGGCCGGGTCGCCGCGAACACCAAGAGGGCACCGCCGATGAGTGCGGTGCCCCCGATGTACACCCGGGTCGGGCCGCTGAGAGACGCCATGTCAGCGGCCCATCCGGGTCGGTGTTACGTCTGCGCTCAGCCCCAACCCATCTCGCCGTAGGCGAGAGTCGTGGCATCGCGTGTAGTGCTGATCATTGGGGCCCTTTCGAATGACCGAACTTCTCCTGCCTTCGCCCGCCCACGACCAGCCCAGAGCCATGTGAACGTCCCCCCGGACGAACCGTGAACGGCCGCTCGGTCGGCTGCCGAGCACCCTCAGCGTACGCCTCGACGGCAACAACGCCAGTCGACCCTCGGAAGTGCGTACGACCGGAACAGTGCGACACGAGTTGACGATGCGGTGCGTCACCAGCGGACTAACGTTGTAAAGCGTGACAAGTGGTGCGAACGTGCCCTGCGACGTGCCCCGAGGTCGTCCGGTCAATCCGGCCTGTACTCGAGGTGGCCGTACCCGGCGCTCACCTCGCGGAGCCTGCCGAGCACCTTGTCGCGAAGGCCCTCGGGCGCCGGATCGCAGCCGCACTTGCGCGCCACCAGCGTCTTCACCTCCTGCTCGATGCCGAACTCACGCAGACACGGCGCGCAGTCGTCGAGGTGCTCCCTCACCTGCGCGCAGTCGGCGTCTTCCAGTTCGTCGTCGAGGAAGGTGTAGACACGCGCCAAGACCTCACGGCAGTCGACCTCCTCGTCGTAGTCAGCACTCATCGGTCCGCGTCCTCCCGTGCGGACTGGGAGCCGGCCGAGCCGTTGGTCCTCGGCGAGAGGCCGCGCTCCGTTGCGTAGTCCTCGAGCATGCCGCGCAACTGCCTGCGGCCACGGTGGAGACGCGACATCACGGTGCCGATGGGCGTGCCCATGATCTCCGCGATCTCCTTGTACGCAAACCCCTCGACATCGGCGAGGTACACCGCCATCTGGAAGTCCTCGGGCAGCGCCTGCAGGGCCTCCTTGACGTCGGTGTCCGGCAGGTGCTCGAGCGCCTCGAGCTCCGCTGAGCGCAGGCCGGTCGACGAGTGCGTCCCCGCCTGGGCGATCTGCCAGTCCTCGACCTCTTCGGTGTCGGCCTGCTTGGGCTCGCGCTGCTGCTTCCGGTAGTTGTTGATGAACGTGTTCGTCAGGATCCGGTACAGCCACGCCTTGAGGTTGGTGCCCTGCTGGAACTGGTGGAAGGCGGCGAACGCCTTGACGTAGGTCTCCTGCACCAGGTCCTCGGCGTCGGACGGGTTGCGTGTCATCCGCAACGCCGCGGAGAAGAGCTGATCGAGGAATGGCAGCGCGTCCCTCTCGAACCGCTGCGTACGACGCTCCAACGTCTCCTCGACCGGTCCCACCTCCTCGCGTCGCAGGGCTCCGGCCGCCTCGGCAGAGCTGAGCGACGAAGAACCCCTCGAGCCGGAGGATAGCGTTCCCGCCACTATCCGCGGCACCCCCGCCTCTCTCGAGCCGTGTGCCTGCTCCGCGAGTCCGAGCAACCCATACCTCCCTCAGTCACCTGCGGTCGTGGTGTCTGAACAGCTGAGAGGTGGCGGTGATTCCCCGGCGGCGTCAGCCGGCGACGAGGGAGAAGACCCAGCGCACGACCTCGTCGGCGACCGGTCGGTACGCGGACGGCTCGCCCTTGCGGACCGCCAGGCCGTGGTCACCGCCCGGCACGGGATGGATCCGCACGGTCGCCGGCGGCTCGGTGGCGCGGATCTCCTCGGGCGAGCCGAACGGGTCGCGCTCCCCCTGCGCGACGAACACCGGCACGGGCGTGTCGTGCAGCTCGTCCGCCCTGGACCGGTCCGGACGCCCCGGCGGGTGCAGGGGGAACGCGAGCGCGACGACGCCGCGGGCGCCGGTGGCCGCCGCCGTCCGGCACGCCACCCTGGCCCCGCTCGACCGGCCGCCGGTCACCACCGGCAGGTCGCGCAGCCCGGCACGGGTGAGCAGGGCGGCGACGATCTCGCCGAACGCGGCGTCGAGCTGCTTCGCCGGCGCCGGCGACTTGCGTCCGGCCATGCGGTACGGCTGGGTGGTGCGGGCGACGGCGAGGCCCGCGGTCGTGGCGGCGCTCCGGACGGCGAGCAGGTCGCGTGCCTCCACGCCGCCGCCCGCGCCGTGGCCGAGGACGATCAGCGCGGTCGCCCCGTCCGGCACGTCGAGCGCGACGCCTGCCACGCCGACCGACGTCTCGATCTCGACCTCGGTACTCACGCGCGCCCGCCTCCTCGCACCGCTGCCTGGTCACTCACGCGTAGGCCCGGTCGGCCTTCTGCTGGCACTCGACGCACCGCGCGGCCTCGGGCCGCGCCTCCAGCCGTCCGGCGGGCACCTCGCGGTCACAGTCGACGCACCGCCCGTAGCTGCCGTCGTCGATGCGTGCGAGCGCTTCGACCACGAGCCGCCGCTGCTGCTCGGCCGCGTCGATCATCGCCTGCGAGCGGTCGTTCTCCGACAGGTTGGTGCCCGCGTCGGACGGGTCGGCCGGGGTCTCGTCGGGATCGACGCCGGACTCGCGGAGAGCCGCCAGGGTGTGGTCGAGATCCGCGCGTTGCTCCTCGAGCTGCACGCGTTGCTGGGTCGTATCCACGGTGACACCCTCTCCGTCCCCGTCGCGTCGTCAGAACAACGTAGGGACATCGTCGTCGTCCGCACCCCTCGCGGGCAACGGCTCGACGAGATGCGAGCCGTTGTTGCGAACGTCGCCGACGTCCCTGGAGACAGGATATGTCACCAGGCCCTCGCTCCCCGCGGGTACGAGCAGCTCACGCGCGGCGAGGGCGTCGGCGAACCCGGTGTCGAGCCAGCTGTTGCGGTGGTCGACCGGCACCACCATGGGCATCCTGTCGTGGACGTGGCCGAGGTCGTCGGTGGCCTCCGTCGTGATGATCGTGCAGGACCACAGCCAGGCACCGTCGTCGCCCAGGGGACGCGGGTCACGCCAGATCTCGTACAGGCCGGCGAACGCCAGGACGCCCTCGTCGGCGCGCCGCAGGAAGTGCGGCCGCTTGGTGCCCTCGTCGGCGTACCACTCGTAGTACCCGTCCGCCGGCACGACGCAGCGGCGGCGCGACATCGCGGTGCGGAACGCCGGCTTCTCAGCGACGGTCTCGACCCTGGCGTTGATCATCCGCGAGCCGACGCTCGCGTCGGTGGCCCAGGACGGCACGAGACCCCATCGCACGGTCCTGAGCTGTCGCGCCGGCTCCGGCCGGGCCGGCACGCCGCGCTCGGGTACCGCCGGGCGCGCGGGGCGTTCGAGCACGACAGGTACCCGGTCGGTCGGCGCGACGTTGTAGTTGGGCGGCAGCAGGTCCTCGTCCGCCCACTCGTCGATGTCGAACTCCGCCATCAGGTGGTCGGCGCTGCGCATCGACGCGTACCTGCCGCACATGGGACCAGCATCACACGACCGGCACCTCGGCGGCCGCCGGTGGTCAGCGGGCGATGTAGTCCTCGAGCTGCCCCTTCTCGAACTCCAGCTGCCCGATGCGGTTCTTCACGACGTCGCCGATGCTGACGATGCCCACCAGGGCGCCGTCGGCGACAACAGGGACGTGCCTGATGTGCCGGTCGGTCATCAGCCGCATCAGCTGCTCGATCGAGTCGCCGGCGGCGCAGGTGCGGACGTCGGCGGTCATGATGCTCGACACCGGGGCGTCGAGGACGGCCGAATCGGTGTGCAGGCCCCGTGCGACGTCGCGCTCGGAGACGATGCCGGCCACGGACGACCCGTCGCCACTGACGACGAGCGCGCCGACGTTGTGCTCGGCGAGCCGCGTGACCAGCACCCGCACCGTCTCGTCCGGCGCGATCGTCACCACGACGTCGCCCTTGGTCCGCAAGATGTCACTGATCCGCATACCGACCCCTCCCGCACGCGGGTGCCCTCGTCCGTCCACCCCGGAACCCCGGACGGAGTGGTCCCCGAGCGTACTCCTTACCTCACCTGCGGCGAAGGGAAACGGTGGCCGGCCGCCGTCCTTCCGCAGGTCATAGGGGAAACTGGGCGTATGGCCCTTCGTACCGACCTCAGAAACCTCGCGATCATCGCGCACGTCGACCACGGCAAGACCACCCTCGTCGACGCGATGCTCTGGCAGTCGGGCGCGTTCCGGGAGGGTCAGGACGTCGCCGACCGGGTACTCGACTCGATGGACCTCGAGCGTGAGAAGGGCATCACGATCCTCGCCAAGAACACCGGCGTGCGATACCACGGCGACGCCGGCGACGTCATGCTCAACATCGTCGACACCCCCGGCCACGCGGACTTCGGCGGCGAGGTCGAGCGCGCGCTCGAGATGGTCGACGGCGTGCTGCTCCTCGTCGACGCGTCCGAGGGCCCGCTCCCCCAGACCCGGTTCGTGCTCCGCAAGGCCCTCCACAAGCGCCTGCCCGTCGTGCTCGTGGTCAACAAGGTCGACCGCCACGACAGCCGCATCAAGGAGATCGTCGACTCGACGTACGAGCTCTTCATGGACCTCGTCGACGACCAGTCCGTCGACGCGCTCGACTTCCCGATCGTGTACGCGTCGGCGAAGTCGGGACGCGCGTCGCTCATCCAGCCCGCCGACGGCACCGTCCCCGACAACCCCGACCTGCGGCCGCTCTTCGAGACGATCCTCGCGACCGTGCCCGCGCCGGAGTACGACCCGGACGCGTCGCTGCAGGCGCACGTCACCAACCTCGACGCCTCGCCGTACCTCGGCCGGCTCGCCCTGTGCCGCATCAGGCACGGCACGCTGCGCCGCGGCGAGACGGTGGCCTGGTGCCGTACGGACGGCTCGGTCGAGCAGGTCAAGATCACCGACCTGTTCGTCACCGAGGCGCTCGACCGGGTCACGGCCGACAGCGCGGGCCCCGGCGACATCGCGGTGATCGCCGGCATCCCCGACATCACCATCGGCGAGACGCTCGCCGACCCCGCCTACCCGCGTCCGCTCCCGGTGATCAGCGTCGACGAGCCGTCCATCTCCGCCACCATCGGCACCAACACCGCGCCGCTGGCCGGCGAGGGCGGCAGCAAGATGACCGCCAGGCTGGTGAAGAACCGTCTCGACGCCGAGACCGTCGGCAACGTCTCGATCCGGGTGCTCACCACCGAACGACCCGACACCTGGGAGGTGCAGGGACGCGGCGAGCTGCAGCTCGCGGTGCTCGTCGAGCTGATGCGGCGCGAGGGGTTCGAGCTCACCGTCGGCAAGCCGCAGGTCGTGACCCGCGAGATCGACGGCAAGGTGCACGAACCGTTCGAGCGGGTCACGATCGACGTGCCGGAGGACTTCGTCGGCGTGGTCACCCAGCTGCTCGGCCTGCGCCGCGGCCGGATGGACCAGATGGTCAACCACGGCACGGGCTGGGTGCGCCTCGACTACGTCATGCCCGCCCGCGGCCTGATCGGCTTCCGCACCGAGTTCCTCACCGAGACCCGCGGCACCGGGCTCATCCACCACGTGTTCGACGGCTACCAGCCCTGGGTCGGCGAGCTGCGCACGCGGCCGCGCGGGTCACTCGTCGCCGACCGGCGCGGCACGGTGACCGCGTACGCCTGCTTCAACATGCAGGAGCGCGTCACGCTGTTCGTCCGGCCGGGCGCCGTGGTCTACGAGGGCATGATCATCGGCGAGAACTCCCGCCCCGAGGACATGGACGTCAACGCCTGCAAGGAACGCAAGCTCACCAACGTCAGGTCGTCGACCGGCGAGGAGCTCGAACGCCTCGTCCCCGCGCGCGAGATGTCGCTGGAGCAGGCACTGGAGTTCTGCCGCAGCGACGAGTGCGTCGAGGTCACCCCGACGGCCGTGCGCATGCGCAAGGTGCAGCTCGACGCCCACACCCGCGAGAAGCAGCGCGGCCGCGCCCGCCGCGACTGAGCTAGTGTCCTAGGAGCCCACCAGTGACCGATCTGCGCCTGTTCGACTCGCACCTGCACGTCGTCGACCCGCGTTTCCCGCTCACGCCGAACCGCGGGTACGTGCCCGAGCCGTTCACCGCGGTCGACTACCGGCGCCGGGTCGAGCCGCTCGGCGTGGTCGCGGGTGCGGTGGTGTCCGGCTCGTTCCAGGCGTTCGACCAGACGTACCTCGTCGACGCGCTGCGGGTGCTCGGGCCTACGTACGTCGGGGTCACCCAGGTCCCGGCCACCACGCCGGACGAGATCCTCGTCGAGCTGTGCGACCAGGGCGTGCGCGCGGTGCGGTTCAACGTCTTCCGCGGCGGGTCGGAGGAGCTCGACGAGCTCGAGAACCTTGCGCAACGCGCGTACGACGTCGTCGGCTGGCACTCCGAGCTGTACGTGCACTCCCGCGACCTGCCCGCGCTCGAGGCGCGGCTGCGCACGCTGCCGAAGGTCAGCGTCGACCATCTCGGCATGGCCGACGACGGGTTCGACGCGCTGCTGCGTCTCGTCGGGCACGGCGTGCGGGTGAAGGCCACCGGGTTCGGCCGGATCGGCCACGACCCGGCGAAGGCGATGCGGGCCATCGCGGACGTCGACCCGGGTGCGCTGCTCTTCGGCACCGACCTGCCGTCGACCCGCGCCGACCGCCCGTTCCTGCCGAGCGACATCGACCTGATCGTGGCGGCCCTCGGCGAGGAGAACGCCCACCGCGCCCTCCTGACCAACGCCCTCGACTTCTACGGCGTGGCACTCGACTCCTAGTAGTACTTTGTTACGTGTGTCGCTACCGCTGATCCGGCTCGTGATGTGGTCGTGTTCTGATCCGTGACCCCGGAGGAGATGGACCAGGTCAGGCCGCGGCTGGTGGCGTTCGCTGCGGAGATGCTCGGCGGGC
>WHST01000021.1 GCA_009379955.1 Streptosporangiales bacterium
GCGTCCACGTCGTTGTTGGGTGCGCCGCGCCTGGCGACAGCGAAGCGTCCACGTCGTTGTTGGGTGCGCCGCGCCTGGCGACAGCGAAGCGTCCACGTCGTTGTTGGGTGCGCCGCGCCTGGCGACAGCGAAGCGTCCACGTCGTTGTTGGGTGCGCCGCGCCTGGCGACAGCGAAGCGTCCACTTCACCGGTGGGGTGCGCCGTCTCAGAGTGCGGTGCCGTCCAGCCGCCAGTCGGCGTCGACCGGGACGCCCAGGTGGGTGAGCACCGTCGGCGCGATGTCGACGACCTCGACGGTGCGGTCGGGGCGCGTGACGCCGCTGCCGCTCGCGAGCAGCCACGAGGTGCGCTCGACCTCGGACTGCCCGCCGTGCCCGCCGGCGTCGACGTGCCCGTGGTCGGTGACGGCGAGCACGAGCCAGTCCTCGTCGGCGTACGTCTCGCGTGACCTGACCGCGCCGACGAGGAGCCCCACCTGCTCGTCGGCCTGCTCCACGGCACTGGTGTAGGCAGGCCCCGTGCCGTTCTCGTGCCCGCACTCGTCGACGGCGCCGATGTAGACGAAGGCGGCGTCGAGGTCACGGCGTCCGAGCTGGTCGACGGCGTCGGCGAGCACCCACAGGTCGGCCTCGGCGAAACCCTCGTTCACGGCGTCGCGGACGATCCGCCCGTCGATCTCCTTGCCGAAGATCTGCCCGAGCGGCGCCCAGCCGAGCCCGGCGAAGGTGTGGCGTCCCGACCGGGTGAGGCGGGTCAGGAAGTCCGGGTGCGACGCAAGGTCGTTGCCGGCGAGGGTGTTGTCGCGGACCAGGTGCCGGTCCGGCCACACTCCGGTGGCCACGGACGACCATCCGGGCCCGCTGACCGTCGGCTCCGGCTGCCGTGGGTACAGCGGCGATTGGACGAGGAAGCCGTCGGCCGCCAGCGCGTCGAGGCGCGGGGTGCGCGCCTCGAGCAGCGTGTCATACCTGACTCCGTCGATGCCGATGACGAGTGCCTTGGGCGTGGACATGTGGACAGTCTCCCCGCACGAGGCTCGCGGGTCCCGCTACGG
This sequence comes from Streptosporangiales bacterium, assembly GCA_009379955.1. Lineage (NCBI taxonomy): Bacteria > Bacillati > Actinomycetota > Actinomycetes > Streptosporangiales > Streptosporangiales bacterium. The sequence goes on from WHST01000021.1 coordinate 1,056, forward strand.
CACGCGGATGTCCACAGTTCCGTCCCGCACCCTCGGGTTCGACCTCGCCGCGGCCGATGCTTCGGACGGAGGTGCGAGATGGCGCGGACAGGACGGCGACACGACGAGGCGGCCGCGAGACGCGAGGCGCTCGGCGCGCGCGGCGAGCAGGTGGCGGTGGAGTACCTCGTCCGGCACGGCGGCGTGGTGCTCGCCCGCAACTGGCGGTGCCGGTTCGGCGAGATCGACGTCGTGGTGCGCGAGGGAGGAGCGATCGTGGTGTGCGAGGTCAAGACCAGGTCGGGCGAGGGATACGGCACGCCGCTCGACGCGGTGACCCCCGCAAAGGCGGCCCGGCTGCGCCGGCTCGCGCGGGAGTGGCTGCGCTGCTGGGACCGGCCGTGCGCGCAGTTGCGCATCGACGTGCTCGGCGTGCGCAGCCTGCCCGCCGGCGGATTCCTGGTCGAGCGCGTCCGCGGGGTGGCCTGATGACCGTCGCGCGGGCGTGGTCGGTCGCGGTGGTCGGCGTCGACGGCTACGTGGTCGAGGTCGAGGCCGACATCGCGCAGGGCCTGCCCGGCCTGCACTTCGTCGGCCTCCCCGACACCGCCGTCAACGAGGCGAGGCACCGGGCGCGGTCGGCGGTGGTCAACAGCGGCGAGGTCTGGCCGAACCGCCGGGTGACGGTCAACCTTTCGCCCGCGGGGCTGCGCAAGCAGGGCACGGCGTACGACATGGCCCTCGCGGCGAGCGTGCTCGCCGGCGCGGACGCGGTGCCACGCGATGCGCTGGCGAAGGTCGTGCTGCTCGGCGAGCTCGGCCTCGACGGCGCGGTGCGTGCCGTCGACGGCGTGCTCCCTGCGGTGCTCGCGGGCATGGCGGCGGGCTTCACGGCGTTCGTCGTGCCGCGGGACAACGAGGCCGAGGCCGGGTTGGTCCCCGACATCGACGTCCTCGGCGTGCGCACCCTGCGCGACCTGCTGTGCCACCTCCGCGGGGAACCGTGCCCTGATCCGCCCGACGACGACGGCGCCCGCGGTGTCACCCGCACGGCGTACGGCGGCGGGCGGCTCGCCGTGGCGTCCGACAAGGACCTCTCCGACGTCGCCGGGCAGGCCGAGGGCCGGCTGGCGCTGGAGGTGAGCGCCACGGGCGGGCACCACCTGTTCCTGCACGGGTCACCGGGCGCGGGCAAGACCATGCTGGCGGAGCGGTTGCCCGGCATCATGCCGCCGCTCGACCGTGAGGCGGCGCTGGAGGTGACCGCGATCCACTCGGTGGCGGGCACGCTGCCCACCGAGCACGGGCTCGTCGAGACCGCGCCGTTCTGCGCCCCGCACCACACGGCGACCATGCCCGCCGTCGTCGGCGGCGGCAGCCGGCGCATCCGGCCGGGAGCGGTGTCGCTGGCACACCGCGGCGTGCTGTTCGCCGACGAGGCGCCGGAGTTCGCCGGCGGGGTGCTCGACGCGCTGCGCCAGCCGCTGGAGTCGGGGGAGGTGGTGATCGGCCGGCAACGGGAGACGGTCAGGTTCCCCGCCCGCTTCACGCTCGTGCTCGCCGCCAACCCGTGCCCGTGCGCACTGGCGGAGGAGGACGGCAGCAGGTGCACGTGCACCTCCGTCGCCCGCCGCCGCTACCTCGGCAGGCTGTCGGGCCCGCTGCTCGACCGGGTCGACCTGAGCGTGTCCGTGCGCCCGCTCGCCCGTCTCGACCTGCTCCACGCGGTGACCGGCGCGGAGTCGACGGCGGCGGTGGCGGCCCGGGTGGCGGCGGCGCGCGACCGGATGGCCCGCCGGTTCGCCGGTGAGGGGTGGCGCACCAACGTCGAGCTGCCCGGGCGTGAGCTGCGGTCCAGGTTCACGCCGGTCGCCGACGGTCTCGCCCTGGTCGAGCGGCAGCTGGGCAAGGGGCGCCTCACGGCGCGCGGCGTCGTCCGGGTCCTGCGGGTCGCGTGGTCGCTCGCCGACCTCGCCGGTCACGACCGTCCAGGCACCGACGACGTCGCGACCGCGCTGACCCTGCGGCTCGGGGTGTGGTCGTGAGCGGGGCGGCGGGCACCGACGACGAACGGCTCGCCCGGGTGGGGCTCAGCCGGGTCATCGAGCCGGGCGACGCGAGGGTCGGGCGGCTCGTCGCGGAGACCTCCGCCTGCGAGGTGTGGCAGGCGCTGTGCTCGAACGACCTGCGGGTCAGGGGCGTCGACGGCTATCGGCTGCGCCTCGCCGACGCCGACCCGGTCGCCGACCTCGACCGTGCGGCGACGGCCGGCATCCGGGTGGTGATCCCGGGCGACGCCGAGTGGCCGGTCGAGTTGGAGGCGTTCGAGGCCAAACGCCCACTCCTGCTGTGGGTCAGGGGCGAGACCTCGCTCGCCGCGCTCACCCGGCGCGCGGTCGCGGTCGTGGGTGCCAGGGCGTCGACGGACTACGGCGAGTACGTCGCGGCCGAGCTCGGTGCGTCGCTGGCCGACCGTGGGTGGACGGTGGTGAGCGGCGGCGCCTATGGCATCGACGCCCGCGCGCACCGCGGGGCGCTGGCGGCGGGTGGCGCGACGGTCGCGGTGCTCGCGTGCGGGCTCGACGTGCCGTACCCGCGTGGCCACGAGCGGCTCTTCGACGAGGTCGCCGAGCGCGGGGTGCTGGTCGGCGAGCTGCCGCCCGGCTGCGCGCCGACGCGCTACCGCTTCCTCGAGCGCAACCGGGTGATCGCCGGCCTCGCCGACGGGGTCGTGGTCGTCGAGGCGGCCCTGCGCTCGGGTGCGACCAACACCGCGCGCTGGGCCGAGCGGCTCGGCCGCCATGTGATGGCGGTGCCGGGCCCGGTGACGTCGCAGATGTCCGCCGGCTGCCACAACCTGCTGCGTGCGCACACCGCGGAGTGCGTCACCGGCGCTGCCGAGGTGGTCGAGATCGTCGGGCGGATCGGCGCCGACGCCGCACCCGTGGTCCGCGGTGCCGACCGCCCGCGCGACGCGCTGCCCGCCGACGCGACTCGCGTGCTCGAGGCCCTCCCGGCGCGGGGCACGTGCACGACCGACACCCTCGTGCGGCAGGTGGGACTCGAGGCCCGGCGCGTACTCGGGCTCCTCGGTGGGCTCGAGGCGACGGGATGGGTCGACCGGGCCGGCGACGGCTGGTGCCTCGGTGACGCCGCGCTGTCCGCGTCGTCCCGCGACACCCCGGGCGGAGGTGCTTGACGTGGGCGGCAAGCGTACGCAGCGTGTCCGGTGTGACCTCCGCGCAGATGCCCGAACCGTTCGAGCGGTCGCTGCGCGAGTTCCGCCGGCATCTGTCGGCCGAACGGGGCCTCTCGCCGCACACGGTCCGGGCCTACCAGCGCGACATCGCGGATCTGCTGGCGTTCGCGGTCGAGCGTGGACGCACCGACCTCGCGGAGATCGACCTGCGCACCCTGCGAGGGTGGCTGGCCGGCATGGCCGCGTCCGGCCGGGCGCGCACCACGCTCGCCAGGCGCGCGGCCGCGGCCCGGGCCTTCACTGCGTACGCGGCCCGCCGGTCGTGGATCCCGACCGATCCCGGGGCGGGCCTCGCGTCACCCAAGCCGCACCGGGTGCTGCCCGGAGTGCTCGGCAAGGACGACGTGACCGCCGTGCTCGAGGCGATCGCGAGCGCGGACGACGGCACGCCTCTCGGCCTGCGTGACAGGGCGGTGCTCGAGCTGCTCTACGCCACCGCCGTGCGAGTGAGCGAGCTGTGCGGCCTCGACGTCGACGACCTCGACCGCGAGCGTCGGGTGGTCCGGGTGATCGGCAAGGGCGACAAGGAGCGCAGCGTCCCGGTCGGCGTTCCGGCGGTGCGCGCCGTCGAGGAGTGGTGCCGTGCCGGCCGGCCGGAGGTGGCGTCCGCGCGCAGCGGCCATGCGCTCTTCCTCGGAGCGCGGGGCGGTCGCATCGACCCGCGCGCAGTCCGGCGCGTCGTCCACGAGCGGCTCGGCGTTGTCGAGGGTGTGCCCGACCTCGGCCCGCATGGTCTCAGGCACACGGCGGCGACCCACCTGCTCGAGGGCGGGGCCGACCTGCGAAGCGTCCAGGAGCTGCTGGGTCACGCGACGATCGCGACCACCCAGATCTACACGCACGTGACGGTGGAACGGCTGAGAAAGGCGTATGACCAAGCGCATCCCCGAGCCTGACCGCCCGCCCCCCACCGAGCCGGGGGCACCGGGCGGCACGGGTGATGCCGACCTCGACGCGTACGTGCGTGACCGTGACGTCCTCGCGCGCAACCGCCTGCTCCTCCGTTACGGGCGCCTCGTCGCGCGGATCGCGGCGCGGCTCGGCCCGCGGGTGCCGGCCCACCTCGACCGCGCCGACCTGATCTCGTCGGGCACGCTCGGCCTGCTCGACGCCCTGACCCGGTTCGACCCCGCCGCGGGCACGTCGTTCGAGAGGTTCGCGGCCGTACGCATCCGCGGGGCGATGCTCGACGAGGTGCGCGCCACCGGTGCCGCCGCCCCTCGCTCGTTCTGGGCCAAGCGCCGCGAGGTCGACCGCGTCGCGACCGCACTGGCCAACTCGCTCGGCAGGTCCCCGCTGGTCGCCGAGCTCTCGACGGCGACCGGGCTGACCCGGCGCGACGTCGTGCGCGCTCGGTCGGGCGACGAGCCCGAGCGGCGGCCGGACGACGAGTTGCTCGACCGGGCCGACCTCGCCCATGCGGCCGGGCTCGACCCGGAGGAGTCGGCGGTCGAGTCCGACGCTCGCGCGAGGCTGCGGTCGGCCGTCGACCGGCTGCCGGAGCGCGCGTACCGGATCGTCACCTGGTACTACCGCGACGGGTTGACCCTGGCCGGCATCGGCCTGCGGCTGGGCATCACCGAGAGTCGCGTCGCGCAACTGCACACGGACGCGCTGGACGTGCTGCGGGCACGACTTCAGCGTCCGACCCGCCCTCCGGCGTGAGCGGGTGCGTTGTGGGTCGTGGGCGCCGCGGGCGTCCGCCGCCGGGTATCCTGACCGATGGTGGTGAGGCTCGGCCGATCCAGGCGCCGGCCGCCGTCAACCGGTGAGGCCACACGCGCGTCGACCAGACTGTCGCGAGACCGCCGGAGGCGGCCAGCACTGTCGGAAGACCGCCGGAGGCACCAGCACCGCGGCGGGTGAGGATCATCGCGCCGGAGGACCACGATGGGGGAGCACAGATGAGAGCGACTCGCGCAGTCGCCGTCGTGTCGTGTCTCGTTCTCGCCGCCGGATGCACCAGCGCATCCGGCGGTTCGGGCGACGGGTCGGGTCGCGGTTCCGCGTCCCCCTCGGCGACCGAGTCCGAGAAGCAGACCGGTCCGATCTCGGTGAAGATCACACCGGCCGACGGAGCGAAGAAGATCGCGCCGAACAAGCCGATCAAGGTCAGTGTCTCCGGTGGCAAGCTCGAGTCCGTGTCGGTGAAGGGCAAGGGGAAGGTCGCCGGCACGACCGCGGCCGACGGCCTCTCCTGGCAGAGCTCGGGCACCCTGCACCCGTCGGAGTCGTACACCGTCAGGGTGAAGGCCCACAACGACGGCGGCGACAAGTCCGCGACCGCGTCGTTCCGCACGCTCTCGGTGAGCAACTCGGTCAAGGCCTCGATCGCACCTCTCGACGGCTCGACCGTCGGCGTCGGCCAGCCGATCGCGGTGTACCTGACCGACCCGGTCAAGGACCGCGCGGCCGTCGAGCGTGCGATGAAGGTCGTGGCGGACAACGACGTCGAGGGCTCCTGGCGCTGGTTCTCGTCGACCGAGCTGCACTACCGGCCGAAGGAGTACTGGCCGGCGCACACGAAAGTGAGGCTGAAGGCCCAGCTCGCCGGGGTCAGGGCCGCACCCGGTCTGTGGGGCGTGGAGGACCGCACGATCGACTTCGAGATCGGCGAGAAGCACCACAGCGTCGTCAACGCCAAGAAGCACACCATGGTGGTCAAGTCCGGCGACAAGGTGGTCAAGAGGATGCCGGTGTCGACCGGGAGCAACAAGTACCCGTCGAAGACCGGCATCCACGTCGTCTCCGGCAAGGCCGACCCGTACAAGATGGACTCGACCACCGCCGGCATCACCGGCAGCGACGCCTACGTCACCACGGTCCGCTACGCCGTCCGCATCTCGAACTCGGGCGAGTTCGTGCACGCCGCGCCGTGGTCGGCCAGCAGCCAGGGCCGCCGCAACGTGTCGCACGGGTGCGTCAACGTGACCACCGAGCGGGCGCTGTGGTTCTACAACTTCTCCCAGCCGGGCGACATCGTCGACATCACCGGCACGCCGGAGAAGCTCACCTCCACCAACGGCTTCGGCGACTGGAACATCTCCTGGACCGCGTGGCAGAAGGGCTCGGCCCTCGACTGACGCCGCTCAGCGACCCGTGAGGGTGCCCCTCACCGTGTCCTGACGCGGTCGGGGTGCCCCTCACAGGTGCGGGCAGCGTGACACGGCCTGGTCGCACCGCGCATGGTCGTGCTCGGCGAGATCCTCGATCTCGGCGATCGCCGCGGCGAGCGTGAGACGGCCCCGCTCGTAGCGGTCGAGCACGGCGCGGATGCCCGCGACCGTGGCCCCCGACAGTGCTGACCGCCTCCGGTGGTCTTGTGACAGTGCTGGCTGCCTCCGGCGGTCTTCGGACAGTGCTGGCTGCCTCCGGCGGTCTTGCGACAGAGGACCGTCGGCGCTCATCGTCGACCGCCGGACCTGCGCACCTCCGCCGATCGATGCCGGTGCCGCCGCCGGTGCCACACCGCCAGAGCAGCACCCGTGGCCGCCACCGCGGCGGCTCCGCCGACGGCGGCGGTGCGGGACCCGTCGCCGCCCTTGGCGGCCGCACGTACCGGAGCGTCAGAGGTCGACCGTGCCCGTGGCGTCCCTTGCGTGCGCACGGCGCGACGCTCGGCAGGCGGAGTGGTGACCGCGGCGCCGGGGGAGACGCCCCAGACCGGGACGAGCCTGGAGCGTCCCGGCCGCAGCACGCTCATCGGGTCGAGGTAGTCCTCGCCGCGCAGCAGCCCCCAGTGCAGGCAGCCGCGGCTCCCGCAGTGTGAGCCGCGACCGAGGACGCCGATCGGGTCGCCGGCCGCCACCGATGCGCCGGCGCGCACGGTCGCCCGCACCGGTTGGTAGGTGGTGCGCAGGTCGCCGTGGGCAACGGTGACGACCCCGACGCCCGCCACCCGCCCGGCGAACGTGACCACGCCGGGCCCCGCGGCGAGGACGTCGGTGCCAGGCGTGGCGGCGAGGTCGACGCCGCGGTGACCCGCCGACCACTGCTCAGCCGGCGGGTCGAACGGCCGGAGCAGCCGCGGGGATCCCGGTAGCGGCAGCTGCCAGCCGGACGACGAGGGAGCGGCGTGGACGGACGACGCCAGGCCGACGCACAGGGCGGCTGCGAGGACGAGGACGGCGGCGAGGACAGACAGATGGCGGCTCATGCTGTAGACGTCGGCACGACACGTGCGGGAGACGAGGGCAGCGGCGCGATCTGTGGAGAACCGGTGGAGTGGGGAGGCGCCTACCCGCCGGGCATGGCGAAGTAGGCGGCTATGGAGCGCTTGTAGCCGTCGGGCATGGGGAGGGACGACACGTCGGCCTCGGAGAACAGGGCCAGCTCCTCGTGCTCCTCGGACACGACGAGGGTGCCGTCGTCGACGACCCGGCAGGCGTACGTCACCACGAACACGGTGCGGTCGGGACGCACCGGGTGGACCCACGCGTCGAGGATCGCGCCGGTCTCGACGCGCCAACCGGTCTCCTCGGCGACCTCGCGGACGACGCACTGCTCCGGCGTCTCACCGGGGTCGAGCTTGCCGCCGGGCAGCTCCCACTCGTCGCGCTCGTTGCGGCAGAGCAGGACGAGGCCGTCGCGGACGACGACGCCCTTGACCGAGACCGGGAACCGCCGCGCCATCGTGCCGGTCAGCCGAGCCGGGCGAAGGCGCGGACAGGAAAGGACGCCATCCCGCGCACCCGGGGCGGCACCGCGTAGAGGGTGAACTCCTCGTCGCCGAGTGCCGCGAGGTCGCACAGGTGCTCCAGGATCAGCACGTCGCCCGCCAGCAACGTCGCGTGCGTCGGGCGGGCGCCGCCGGTGGCGGGTGCGGTGTCGTCGACGTTGAGCGAGTCGATGCCGACGAGCCGCGCCCCCGCCTCGACGAGACGGGCGGCGGCCTCGGCGGTGACGAACGGATGCTCGCTCGACCCGTACCGCTCGGTGCCCCAGTGCCGGTCCCAGCCGGTGCGCACTAGCACGGCCCTGCCGGCCACGTCGACCCCGGCGAACGCCTCAGGACCGACGCCCTGGTCGGTGGCGTCGACGACCACACCCGGCAGGCCGGCGACGGCGTCGAGCGGCAGGTCGGCGATGTCGGCGCCGCCGCGCCGCGTGTGGGCCGGGGCGTCGAGGTAGGTGCCGGTGTTGCCCACCATGTCGACCCGCGCGATGGCGAACTCGTAGCCGGGCGCGTACACCTCGTGGGACGCGTCGTACGTCAGGTGCGGGGCGACGACGGCGGCCGGCAGGCCGGGGTAGGTGGTCATGCCGTCGGTGATCTCGTGGCTCAGGTCGACGAAGCGCGGCATCGGGTCTCTCACGACGGTTGGAGGAACTCGAGACGGTTGCCGAACGGGTCGTGCGCGTAGATCCGCCGGAAGCCGGGGAAGTCGGCGTCCCACCGCGCCGGCTGCCCCGCCCGAGCGAGGCGCTCCGCGAGACCGTCGAGGTCGGTGACGAGGATGCCGGGATGCGCCTTGCGCGCGGGCTGGAACCCGTCCTCGACGCCGAGGTGCAGCTCGACCCCGCCGGCGCGGAACCACGCGCCGCCGCGGGCGGCGAGCACGGGCGGCTTGTCGACCTCGGCCATTCCCAGCACGCCCGCGTAGAACGCCCTGGCCGCCGCCTCCTCACCGCGGGGCATCACCAGCTGCGCATGGTGCAGCGCGTCGAACATCGGCCTTCCTCCACCCGGTCCGGTCACCTCAGCCCCGAGTCTGCACCACCGCGGCCAGCGCCGCGCCGATCAGACCTGCACGGGAGCCGAGTCGGGCGGGAATCAGCGACGGCGGATGCGGTCGGCGGGCAACGGTGTCGTCGTACGCCTGCCGCGCCGCGTCGGCGGCGGGTGTCGTCGCGGTGCCCAGGCCGCCGCCGAGGACGACCGCCGCGGGGTCGAGCACGGCGACGAGCCAGCCGAGCGCCGTGCCGACCGCGCGACCCGCGGACTCCAGCACGGCCGCCGCGCACGCGTCGCCCCCCGCGGCGCGCCGGGCGACGTCGACCGCGCCCCGGACGGCGTCGCCCGTCAGTGCCGAGTAGCGCTCGGCGACGCCCTGCCCGGACGCGTAGCGCTCCAGGTTGCCCTCCCAGCCGGCGTCGACCACCGACGAGACGCCGAGCTCGCCCAGGGCGATGGCCTCACCGCGTTCGCCGGTGAGGGGCCGGCCGTCGAGCACGACGGTGGACGACAGGCCGGTGCCCCAGGCGGCGTACAGCACCGAGCGGAGTCCCGCCCCCGCGCCGAGGACGGCCTCGCCGATCGCGCCGCAGCGCACATCGGACTCGACCACGCACGGCACGCCTGGCACCACGGCCGCCAGCAGCCCGGCGGGCTGCCCGGTCCACGCGAGCACCTCGTGGCTGCGCAGCTCGCCCGCGCGGACGTACTCGGGGAACCCCGCGCCGACCGCGACGACCTCCCCGACTCCCGACGCGTCGCCGGCGAGCCGCCGCGCCACGTCGCGTGTCGTGCGCAGGCCAGGATCGGCACCGCCCGGCGCGGCGGTCGACGCCTCCCTCGTGCGCAGCACCTCGCCGGCCGGCGTCACCAGGCCGCCGAGGACCTTGGTGCCGCCGACGTCGAGCGCGAGGACGACGGGCGTCACGGCCGCCAGCCGTCGGGCACCCTGCCCGACCCGGCGAGGTAGGTGGCCGGGTCGCCGTCGCGGACGAGCACCCGCGCGAGGCAGCCCACCGGCAGGTACGCGGCGTCGCCCGGCGCGAGGCAGTGCACCGTGTAGTCGCCGGCGTCGGGACGGTGGACGTCGACCCAGAGTCGCCCGCTCGTGACGACGAGCACGGTCTCGTCGTCGACCGGCCGGAAGTCCTCGACGTGCCCGGCCTCGACCCGTCCGCTGCGCACGGTCAGGTACTCGGTGTCGACGAGCGTGCCGAGCAGGTGGCTCGCGCGGTCCCCGGCGAACGAGAGCAGGGCGGTGGTGTCGTCGACGAGCCACAGCCGTCGCTCGGCCTCGCGCTCCGCCCGGGCGAACGGCCAGCGGCCGTCGTACCTGCCATCGCGATAGTGCACCGTCTCGGGTGGGTGCTGCAGCTTCGCATAGTCCGACGCCGTGCCCCGGCTCGGCGGCGGGGAGAAGAACTCGAGCACGCGCACCGTGCCCAGGCCGGGGTTGAACGCGTGGTGCCAGGTGTCCCTGCGGAACAGCACCGCGGAACCTGCCGGGACGCGCTCCACCTCGCCGTGCCGCGGGTCGGCGATCACGAGCGTGCCCTCGAGCACGGCGTAGACGACGTCGCCGGCGAACACCGTTTGGTTGGTCGGGCTGTGCCGGAACCCGCCGCCGGTCGCGAGCTGGAACTCGAGCACGTGCAGCTGGTCGGACGAGACGTAGACGCGGTCGGTGACGAAGCCCGCGTCGCCGTCGCCCCAGACGTGGTGCGCCGTCTCGACGTGGCGGACGATCGCGGGTCCGTCGAACGTCGGGCGCGGCGTCGACCGGCGACCGGTGGCGGGAGCGCCCGTCACGGCAGCTGCCGGAAGAGGTCGGCCTGGAACCGGTACGCGTCGCCGCGGTACTGCGTGACGCTGGTGAGCACGGGGACCCCCTCGGTGTCGTACGTGACCTCGGACCCCACGAGCACGGGATCGCCGGCGTCGAGCTCGAGCAGGGCGGCCGTCTCGGCGTCGGCGGCCGTGGCCTGGACGGCGAACGCGCTCCTCGCGATCGCCACACCGCACTCCTCCAGGGCGGCGTACAGCGAACGGTCGGTGAGGTCGGCGGTGTGCAGCGCCTCGACCCGCGACGCGACGACCACGGTGGAGTCGACGCAGACCGGTACGGCGTCCATCGACCTCACCCGGTCGATCCGCAGGACCGCGGCGGCCGGCGCGATGCGCAGCCGGTCGGCCTCCTCCAGCGACGCCTTGCCGAGCGTGAGGCGCAGGATCCGCGACCGCGGACGCAGGCCGCGCGCGGACGCCATCTCGGTGAAGCTCTGCAGTACGCTCGGCGGCTCGCCGAGGACCTCGGCGGCGACGTACCAGCCGCGCTTGGCCGACCGGCGCAGCATGCCCTCGTCGGCGAGGCGGATCAGCGCCTGGCGCAGGGTCATGCGGCTGACGCCGAGCTGCGCGGCGAGGTCGCGCTCGCTCGGCAGCTTGCTGTGGTGGACGCCGCGCCGGATGTCGTCCGCGAGTCGCTCGTACGCCCGCGCCGCGACGCCGGACGCGGCGGAGGAGGACGGAGGTGACGACACACGGGGAAGCTACCAGATGGCCCTAGGTATAGACCAGAGAACGTTTCGAGGTAGGACTGGACTATCTGGTCTGCTCTGGGTCAGGATGACCCCTCGGACCAAGTTCCAGGAGGACACGTGCAGACGACCCGCCTCGGCCTCGGGATTCTCGCCGCGACAGCGCTGCTGGTCACGGCCTGTGGCGCGCCCGGCACCCCCGCGACGGAGCGCTCGGCCGACGCGACGACGATCGACGCGCCCCTCACCAAGGAGGACGTCGCGAAGCTCGGCGACGTCACGCTGCGGGTCTGGGCGGACTCCGGTGACAAGGCCACCCTCGACCACTACGTGCCGCGGTTCGAGAAGGACTTCCCCAACGTCGACGTGCAGGTGACCATCAAGAGCTTCGACGACCTCACCAAGACCGTCGTCAACGCCATGAACGGAGACAACCCGCCGGACGTCGCCCAGGGCAACCAGGGCTACCAGGTCGACGGCGCGCTCGTGCAGGCCGGGCTCGTCCGCCCACTCGACGACGTGGCGGAGGCGTACGGCTGGGCCGACGACTTCGAGGGCTACCCGCTCGACCAGTTCCGGTGGAACGACAAGGGCACCCAGTGGGGCTCGGGCAAGCTGTACGGCATTTCGCCGGTCACCCAGTACATCGGTGTGTTCCACAACGAGCGGCTGCTCGACAAGGCAGGGGTGCGGCCGCCGAAGACGTACGAGGAGCTCGAGGCGTCGCTGCCGAAGATCGCCGCGTCGGGCACGACGCCGATCGAGTTCGGCAACTCCGACAAGCAGGCGAGCATGCACCTGTTCGGCGCGCTCGCCGGTCGATGCCAGGCGGCGGACGACGTCAACGACTGGGTCGCCGGGGTCAAGGGCACGTCGTTCGTCGACGACTGCAACAGGAGCGCGGCCGGCACCCTGCGCGACTGGGTGAAGAAGGGCTACGTCTCGTCCGGCTACGACGGCGTGACGATGGACGACGCGGCCGTCCGGTTCGCCAAGGGCTCCGCCGCGTACTACATCGGCGGTGACTGGCTCGCCCAGCAGATCTCGCCGCACGGCAAGCAGTTCGGGTTCACCGTGCCCACGGGTGCGAACGACAAGCGCGTCATCACCGGTGGGTCCGGCATGGGCTGGCACATCAGCGCGAAGTCGAAGAGCACCGAGGCCGCCGCCGCGTTCATCGCCGGACTCCACGAGGCCGACTACGCGCAGGCGCTCGTCGACCAGGTGCGGGTGCCGATCGTGGAGGCCGACGTGAAGGCCGAGGACCCGTTGCTGGACGACGACCTCGTCGCGGCTCGGGCACTGCTCGACGACAACGGCCAGACCGCGTACCTGGACTGGTCGACCGACACGATGTACGACGAGTTCGGGTCGAGGCTGCAGGAGCTGCTCGCCGGTCGCATCGGCCCCGACGAGTTCCTGCGGGCGGTGCAGGAGAACTGGTCCGCGTTCCAGGAGACGAAGACGTCGTGAGGCGCGGTCGTCTCTGGAGACCTCTCTTCATCGTCCCGGCGCTCGCGGTGTACGCGCTGTTCGTGCTGTGGCCGCTGACCCAGACCGTGCGGTACTCGCTGTACGACTGGGACGGCATCACCGTCGCCACCCCCGTCGGAGCGCGCAACTACGTCGAGGCCCTGTCCGACCCGGCGATCCGCGACGCGCTGGTGCACTCGCTCGTCTTCGTCGTGTTCTACGCGATGCTGCCCGCCGCGGTCGGACTGGTGATCGCCGGCGTCTTCGCCAGGATCCGCGTGCGCGGCATGACGTTCTTCCGCGCCGTGCTCTTCGTCCCGCAGGTGCTCGCCACGGTCGTCGTCGCGGTGTCGTGGCGCTGGATCTACGCCGAGGACGGGCCGCTCAACCAGGTGCTCGGGCTCGTCGGGCTCGACCGACTCGCCCGGGCCTGGCTCGGCGGCTTCACGACCGCGCTGCCCGCCGTCGGGCTCATCGGCACGTGGATCATGTCCGGCCTCTGCATGGTGCTGTTCGTCGCCGGCGTGCAGAAGATCCCGCGCGAGCTGTTCGAGTCCGCACGCATCGACGGGGCAGGACCGCTGCGCGAGTTCGCGACCGTCACGCTGCCGCACCTGCGCGGCGAGCTGATGGTCGCGCTCGTCTTCACCACGACGTTCGCGCTGCGCAACTTCGACATCGTGTGGAACACGACGTCCGGCGGACCCGGAGACTCCACCAAGGTGGCGAGCATCTTCATCTACCAGGACGCCTTCGTGTCGCGGTCGGTCGGCTCCGCGTCGGCGACCGGGGTGCTGCTGACGGCGGTCATCCTCGTGGTGACAGGCGCGATCATGCTGGCGTTCCGCGACAGGAGTGCGGCGTGAGGACGAGCCGCACCGAGCGCCTGCTCGGCTACGCCATCCTGGTCCTGGGTGCCGTGGCCGCGGTGTACCCGTTCGTGTCGATCCTGGCGCTGGCGACGAGCCGGCCGGGGGAGCGGGTCAGCGGATTCGCCGTACCGACGAGCCTCTACCTCGGCAACTTCACCCGGGCGTGGACCGAGGGCGCCTTCAGCTGGGCACTGACGTCGAGCCTGGTCGTCGCGGTGTGCGTCGTGGTGGGCACGATCGTGCTCGCCGTGCCCGCGGCGTACGCCTTCGCGCACGCCAGGGGAGTGGCACTCGCCGCCGTCTTCACGCTCATGACGGTCGGGTTGGTGATGCCGTACGAGGCGCTGATCATCCCGCTGTACGAGATGTTCCGCGGCTGGGGCCTGCTGAACACCTGGTGGGCGCTGATCCTGCCGCAGATCGGCCTGTCGCTGTCGTTCGCGATCCTGTGGCTGCGCACGGCGTTCCGGCAGGTGCCGCCGAGCCTGGAGGAGGCGGCGTCGATCGACGGCGCGTCGCGGCTGCGCACGCTCGTGTCCGTGCTCGTGCCCGTCGTCCGGCCGGCGGTGCTCACGCTCGCGACGCTGCTGTTCCTCTTCGCCTGGAACGAGTTCCTGCTCGCGCTGGTGCTCGTGCCCGACGAGCGGCACGTGCAGACCGCGCCGCTCGCGCTGTCGTTCTTCGCGGGCAACCGCAGGAACAACGACCCCGCCGTGACCGCCGCCGCGGCCGTCCTCGTGGCGCTGCCGGTGCTGATCGCGTACGTCTTCCTCCAGCGCCGCTTCATCAGCGGCATGCTGGCCGGTGCCGTCAAGGAGTAGAGGAGCCAGATGTCCGTCCCTGTCACCGTCTTCGCCTCCCCGGAGGAGCTCGGTCGCGCGGCAGCACGCGAGGTCGCCGACGGCATCGCGGCCGCGTACGACGCCGGATCCTGGTACGTGCTCGGCTGTCCGGGCGGTCGCACGCCGCGCACGACGTACCAGGCGCTGGCGGACGAGGTCGCGCGGCGCGGGCTCGCGCTCGACCACGTGGTGATCGCGATGGTCGACGACTACGTGTCCGTCGGACCCGGGGGCGAACGGCGGCGGGTGCCGATCGAGGCGAGCTACAGCTGTCACCGCTTCGCGCGCGACGAGATCCAGGCGCCGCTCAACGCGGCGAGCCGCGGGTCGCGCATCCCGGACGACCACGTCTGGCTGCCCGACCCGGCCGCGCCCGAGGAGTACGACATCAGACTGAGCGAACGCGGCGGGGTCGCGCTGTTCCTGCTGGCGAGCGGCGCGGGTGACGGCCACGTGGCGTTCAACCCACCGGGTGCCGGGCGCGACACCCGCACGCGCGTGGTGACGATCCCGGCGAGCACCAAGCGCGACAACCTCGGGACGTTCCCCGAGTTCGGGTCTCCCGGAGAGGTCCCCGACCACGGCGTCACCGTCGGTGTCGAGACCATCGTCGGCTCCGCCCGGCGGCTGCTCATGCTCGTCCACGGCACGCACAAGCGCACGGCGCTGGCCCGGCTGGCGGCGGCGGACGCGTACGACCCGTCGTGGCCCGCGACGGTCGTCGCCGAGGGCGCCGACGCGGACATCTACGCCGACGCGGCCGCGGCGGCCGGCCTCGAGCGGATGGACGCCGTGAGCCATGGCTGACGGCAGGCCGGTCAGGATCGGCGTCGTCGGGCTCGGGCTGATCGCCCAGGCGGTGCACCTGCAGAACCTGCACACCCTGCGGGAGCAGCTGCCCGTCACGTACGTCTGCGACCTCTCGGCCACCCTCGCTGCGCAGGTCGCGGCGGAGTGGGGCGTGCCGTGCCACACCGCCGACATCGACGACGTCCTGGCGTCGCCGGACGTCGACGCCGTCCTCCTCCTCACGCCCGGCACGCACGCGGAGCTCGCGTACCGCGCCCTGCGCGCCGGCAAGCACGTGCTCGCCGAGAAACCCCTCGCGCACACGGTGCGAGAGTGCCGCGAGCTCGCGGCGCTGGCGGGCGAGGCGGGTCTGGTGCTGCAGGTCGGCTACATGAAGATGTACGACCCCGCGGTTACACGCGCACGCGCCGAGCTGCCCGGCGTCGGCGTGCCGCGGTTGGTCCGGGTGACCGTGCTCCACCCGGCCGACGAGCCGCAGGCCGCGCACCAGCGGCAGGTGCGCCACCGCGACGGCGACCCCGGCGCTGCCGCCGCGGCTGTCGCGTACGAGAGGGCGCGTCTCGACGAGGCGCTCGGCGCGATCGGCGACCCGTATCGCGCGCTCTACGACGAGGTGCTGAACGGGTCGGTGTGCCACCAGCTGTCGCTGCTGCGCTCCGTCTTCGGTGAGGCGCCGCTGCGCTGGTCGTACGCGCAGCTCGGCACGTCCACCGCGGGCGCCCGGCTGGAGGAGCCGCCGCAGCTGCAGGCGGTGGGCACGCTCGGCGAGTCCCAGCTCGTGCTGTCGTGGAACTGGCTGCCCGACTATCCCGAGTACGAGGAGGAGCTCGCGGTGTTCGGCTCCGCGGGCCGGCTGCGACTCGCGCTGCCCGGGCCTTACCTGCGCGACCACCGGGCCGAGCTCGTGGTCGAACGGCTGGACGGCGACGACCGTGCTGCGACGAGGTTCCGCGCCGACCACGGCACCGGGTTCACCAGGGAGCTGCAGGCGTTCCACCTGGCCGTGGCGTCGGGTGGGCCGGTGCTGTCGACCGCGGCCGGTGCGGCGTACGACACCGACGCGCTGCAGCGCCTCGTCCACGTCCTCGCCGGCGACGGCTCATGAGCGTGCGCCCCTCGATCGGCACCGCGCCCGTCAGCTTCGGGATCTTCGGCGCGCTCACACCGGACGACCTCGGCCGCGCGCCGGCGCGGGTGCTCGAGGCGATGGCCGAGGCCGGGTACACCGGCAGCGAGCTCGGGCCACCAGGCTTCTTCGGCACGCCGGAGCGGACGAGGCGCGCGTACGCGGCCGCGGGCCTGCAGGTGCTCGCCGCCTACGTGCCGCTGCACCTCGCCGCGTCCGACGAGGTCGTGCGGCACGATCTCGACGCGATGCGCCGCACGCTGGAGGAGCTGGCGACCGCGGGCGGCCCGGGCGCGCTGGCGGTGCTCGCCGACGAGGGCGACGCGGGGCTGGTCCGCGACCCGTTCCGCGCCGGCGACCGGTCGCGGGGGCTGGGCACCGGCGCCTGGCGGCGCGCGGTGGACCGCCTGGAGGCGGCCCGGGGGCTCGCGCACGCGCACGGCGTCGAGGTGTCGTTCCACCCGCACTACGCGACCTACGTGCAGGAGAGCTGGGAGATCGACCGCCTGCTGGCGACCACCGACCTCCCGCTGTGTCTCGACAGCGGTCACTTCCACGCCGGCGGCGCCGATCCCGCGGCGTACGCGGCACGGCACGCCGGCCGGATCAACCACGTGCACGTCAAGGATGTCCACGACGCGGTGCTGCGCAGGGCCGAGGCCGACCGTGACCCGGACCTCGAGGGCTGGTGGGCCGGTCTCGCCTGCCCGCTCGGCACCGGCGACGTCGGCCTCGGCTCGTTCCTCTCCGCGCTGTGGGACGCCGGGTACGCCGGCTGGCTGGTCGTGGAGCAGGACCGGGCCCCCGTCACGCCGGACACCTGGGACTCCGTCAACCGCGACCAGCGGCACAACCGCGCCTGGCTGGAGGGTGCCTGGCCGCCTCCCCGCACCTGACACCGCCCGCGCGCAGGTGATGGTGCCGGTCGCGTAGACTTGCCGCAGCGACCTCTCTGGAGGTCGACTTCGCACGCCCGGTGACCGCCGCACATCTCGGCGGGCTCGCCTCTCGGTCCTGTGACAGCCGTCCAGGTCTTGGCGGGTCCGGGCGTCAGGCGCGGCACGCCACCTTGGCGGGTCGCGGACGAACCGAGGCGGCGCCTTCGGGCGCGGAAGGAGAGGTGCGCGGCTATGGCCGTGGTCACCATGCGGAACCTGCTCGAGTCGGGCGTGCACTTCGGGCACCAGACTCGGCGCTGGGACCCGAAGATGAAGCGCTACATCTTCACCGAGCGCAATGGCATCTACATCATCGACCTGCAGAAGACGCTCACGTACATCGACTCGGCGTACGCGTTCGTCAAGAACACGGTCGCCCGCGGCGGCTCGGTGCTGTTCATCGGCACCAAGAAGCAGGCGCAGGAGGCGATCGAGGAGCAGGCCAAGCGGGTCGGCATGCCCTACGTCACCCACCGCTGGCTCGGCGGCATGCTCACCAACTTCCAGACCGTGCACAAGCGCCTGCAGCGGCTGAAGGAGCTCGAGGAGATCGGCTCCGCCGGCGCCGAGGGCTCGGTGCGCACCAAGAAGGAGCGCCTGATCCTCGACCGCGAGCGCAGCAAGCTCGACCGCACGCTCGGCGGCATCAGGGACATGGCGCGGCTCCCCGACGCCGTGTGGGTCGTCGACACCAAGAAGGAGCACATCGCCGTCGACGAGGCCAAGAAGCTCGGCATCCCCGTCGTCGCGATCCTCGACACCAACTGCGACCCCGACCTCGTCGACTTCCCGATCCCGGGCAACGACGACGCGATCCGCGCGGTCGGTCTGCTGACTCGCGTCGTGGCCGACGCCGTCGCCGACGGTCTCATCGCCCGCTCTGCCGCGAGCGAGGGCGAGGAGCCGCGTGGCACCGCCGCCGCCGACGAGCCGCTCGCCGAGTGGGAGCGCGAGCTCCTACAGAGCAGCCAGGCCGAGGCCGGACAGAACGGCAACGGCTCGGGCCGGACGGTCGCCGCCGCCACCGAGGCTCCTGTCACCGAGGTCCCTGCCGCGGAGGCATCTGCCGCGGAGGCATCTGCGACGGAGGCACCTGCGACGGACGCCCCCGTGGCCGAGGCACCTGTGGCCGAGACCCCCGTGGCCGAGGCGCCGGCTGTCGAGACTCCCGTGGCCGAGACCCCTGCGGCTGAGGCGCCGGTGGCCGAGACCCCCGCGGCCGAGGCACCGGCTGCCGAGACCCCTGCGGCCGAGGAACTGGCTGCCGAGACCCCTGCGGCCGAGGCACCGGCTGCCGAGACCGCGCCGACCGAGGAGTCCGCCGCGACGGACGCCCCGGCCCCCGACGCTGCGCCTGCGGCCGATCCCGGCACCGAGCAGAGCTGAACCCGCGCACGTCACCACCAGCCAAGCCCACCCAGACCGCCGTGCGCGGACCGGGCAGATCACCGTGTAAGGACGAGAACCCGAGATGGCGAACTTCACCGCGGCCGACATCCGGCGGCTCCGTGAGCTGACGGCGGTCGGCATGCTCGACACCAAGAACGCGTTGGTGGAGGCCGACGGCGACTTCGACAAGGCCGTGGAGATCCTCCGCCTCAGGACCGCCAAGGAAGTCAACAAGCGGCAGAGCCGTACCGCCACCAACGGCCTGGTGGCCGCGCGGCTCGACGGCCCGGCGTCCGGCGTCCTGGTCGAGGTCAACTGCGAGACCGACTTCGTCGCCAAGAACGAGCGGTTCCAGGACCTCGGCACCGCGCTCGCCCGCCAGGTCGCCGAGTCCGATCCCGCCGACGTCGACGCCCTCCTGGCGTCGACGCTCGACGGCAGGACCGTGCAGGAGCAGGTCGACGAGGTCAGCGCCGCGATCGGCGAGAAGCTCCAGGTGCGCCGCATCGCCGCGCTCGGCGGGAACGGCCGCCACGTCTTCCTCTACTTGCACCGCACCGACCCCGACCTGCCGCCGCAGATCGGCGTGCTCGTGGAGCTCGACGCCGACGAGGCGGAGCTGGGCAAGGAGATCGCCCAGAACGTCGCTGCCATGTCGCCGCGGTTCCTGTCGCGCGACGACGTGCCGGCCGAGAGCGTCGAGACCACGCGCCGCGAGGCCGAGCAGATGGCCAGGGACGAGGGCAAGCCCGAGCAGGTCGTGCCGAAGATCGTCGAGGGCCGGATCAACTCGTTCTTCAAGGACGTCGTGCTCGTCGAGCAGATCTTCGCCAAGGACGGCAAGAAGACCGTCAAGGCGCTGCTGGGGGAGAAGGGCGTCAACGTCACCGGCTTCGCCCGCTTCCGCGTGGGGGAGAGCCAGGAGGCGGCCGACTCCGCCTCCTAGTGCCCTGCCACGTCCGAGGGTCGGCGCCCCGGGACGGTTCGCCATGAGGCACACTGCCGTGAGACCGCCTGACGAGCTGGAGGGACGCTCCCGTGGAGAACCCGGCCGACCGAGAGGCACCCGCGGACACGTCCGCGAGTGACGACCAGGCGATCCCCGTCGAGCGCGAGAAGTACCACACCGCATGGCGGCGGGTCCTGCTCAAGGTTTCCGGCGAGGCGTTCGCGGGTCCGGAGCCCCTGGGCATCCACCCGCCGACCGTCGAGACCATCGCCGACGCGGTGGCCGAGGTGGTCCGCGAGGGCGTCGAGACCGCGATCGTCGTCGGCGGCGGCAACATGTTCCGCGGCTCGATGCTCGCGGCCAGGGGCATGGACCGTGGCCGGGGCGACTACATGGGCATGCTCGGCACGGTGATCAACTGCCTCGCCCTGCAGGACCGGTTGGAGAAGCTCGGGATCGACACCCGGGTGCAGACCGCCATCACCATGGGCCAGGTCGCGGAGCCGTACATCCCGAGGCGGGCGACGCGGCACCTCGAGAAGGGCCGGGTCGTCATCTTCGGCGCCGGCCTTGGTGCGCCGTACTTCTCGACCGACACGTGTGCGGCGCAGCGCGCGCTCGAGGTCGGTGCCCAGGCCGTCCTCAAGGGCACGCAGGTCGACGGCGTCTACGACGCCGACCCGCGCACGCACCCCGACGCGGTGCGGTTCGACCGCCTCGACTACTCCGAGGTGCTGAGTCGCAGCCTGAAGGTCATGGACGCGACGGCCATCAGCCTCTGCATGGACAACGACCTACCGATCGTCGTCTTCGACCTGATGGGCCCGGGCAACATCGTGCGAGCCGTTCGTGGTGAGAAGATCGGGACGCTCGTCGCACCGGTGGCCAGGTGAGGCGAGAGACGAGCTAGGAGCTGAGCAGCCGTGATCGACGAGACACTCTTCGAGGCCGAGGAGAAGATGGAGAAGGCCGTCGAGGTCGCCAAGGACGACTTCGCCGCGATTCGCACCGGGCGTGCGCACCCGGCGATGTTCAGCAAGATCTACGTCGACTACTACGGTGCGCCGACGCCGCTGAACCAGCTCGCGTCCTTCCACATCCCGGAGGCGCGCATGGTCATCATCACGCCCTACGACAAGTCGTCGCTCGACGCCGTCGAGCGGGCGATCAGGAACAGCGACCTCGGCGTCAACCCCACGAACGACGGCACGATCGTCCGCATCGTGTTGCCCGACCTCACCAAGGAGCGGCGCAAGGAGTACATCAAAGTCGCCCGCACCAAGGCCGAGGACGCCAAGGTGGCGATCAGGAACGTCAGGCGCCATGCCAAGGACGCCCTCGACAAGCTGGTGAAGGACGGCGAGACGGGCGAGGACGACGTCCATCGGGCAGAGAAGGAGCTCGAGGACGTCACCCACAAGCACGTCGCGCAGATCGACGAGGTGCTCAAGCACAAGGAAGACGAGCTCTCCGAGGTATGAGGGGCGCGGAGAGTACTCGGCGTTGAGTCGCGATCACCGGGACACCGAGCTGGACGGCTCGTCGCGGGCCGCCGAAGGCCCTGACGGGGTCTCCGCCGACCAGCCATCGAAGACGAAGAGGTCGGGGCGCAATCTCGCCGCCGCGTCCGTCGTGGGCGTGCTCTTCGGCGCCGTGGTCCTGGTCCTGCTCTACTTCCTCAAGCCGGTCTTCCTGGTCGTGATCCTCGGGTTCGGCTGCGTCGGAGTCTGGGAGTTCGCCGGCGTCCTGCGCAACCGGGGCATCGCCGTCCCGTTGCCGCCGCTGATCGCGGTGGTCCTCGCCGACGTCCTCGCGGCGTACTTCTTCGGGCTCGCGGGTCTCGCCGTTGCCGTCGCCGTCGGCGTGCTCGCCCTGCTGACCTGGCGCATGGCGGCCGGTGTCGAGGGATACGTGCGCGACGCCACCGCGTCGGTGACCGTCGCCGCGTACGTGCCCGTCCTCATCGCCTTCGCGTCCCTGCTCCTGGCGCCCGACGACGGCGCGCACCGGATCGTCATCTTCATCGCCGTGGTGTTCGCGAGCGATATTGGCGGCCTGACGTTCGGCGTCCTGCTGGGCCGCCACCAGCTCGCCCCCGTCATCAGCCCGAAGAAGTCGTGGGAGGGCCTGATCGGCTCGGTCCTCTTCGCCGCCGGCATCGGCTCCTGGCTGGTCTGGTGGCTGCTCGACGGGGCGTGGTGGATCGGCATCGTGGTCGGCGTCCTGGCCGCTCTGGTCGGCACCTGCGGTGACCTGGTCGAGTCGGTGATCAAGCGCGACCTCGGCGTCAAGGACATGTCGTCGCTGCTCCCTGGCCACGGCGGCGTGATGGACCGCCTCGACTCCCTCACCGCCGCCGCCCCCGCGGTCTGGGCCACCCTGGCCCTCCTCGCCCCACCGGGCTGACCGCGCACGCCAGGACCCGCCCAGTGACGATGGACGAGGTGTCAGTCGTCGGCGCGGTTGGAGTCCTGGGCCTCCATGGGGGCGTCGGCGTCGGGGGCGGGCTCGTCGTCGGCGGCCTTCGGGGTCGCCTGCTTGGCGGTGTCCTCGACCTCGTCGTCGTTGCCTGCAACCGCGTCGACAATCGCGTCTGCGTCTGCGTCGGTGTCGTCGTCCGCGTCGGGGCCCGACGCAGCGTCTTCGTCGTCCGCGTCGGGGCCCGCCGCCGCTTCCTCGTCGTCCGCCAGGTCGTCGTCCGCCTCGCCGAGCGCGGGGTCGGCCGGCGGGGTCGCCGGCTTGCCTGCGTCGCCCGCCACCCAGGTGCGGCCGGCCGCGCGGAGCTGGGCGAGGAGCGCGTCGACGCCCTCCGCCCTGGCGGTGGTGATCTCCTCCTCCGTCACCGGCACCAGCCACAGGAACCTGACGGGGTCGCCGAAGATGTTGTGCCCGCCGAGGTCGGGCGCCGCGGGTCCCGGCAGGAGCGTCGGCTCGTCGAGGAGCAGGACGCCCGCGAACGGCTCACCGACGGGGAAGCCGGTGCCCGGCCACCGGACGGTGTGGCGCGAGCCGATCCAGGTGGCAGCGCGCCAGGGGTGGCGGGCGAGCCAGCGGAGCAGGACGAGGTCGACGTCGCCGCGGCCGAGGCCGGCGACGGCGAGCTCGATGCGCGAGTAGGGTCCCGGCTCGTCGACGTACTGCTCGACGGCGGGCATCCGCTGGGCGCTCATGCCGACGGTGACGGCGACGTGCTCGTTCTCGGTGCCGTGGCGACCGGCGACGACGGGTGGGTTGCCCTGGCCGAGCGGCCACACCTGCTGCGCCTGGCCGAGCCTCGTCGCGACGTGCTGCGCGACGTCCTGCTGGTACTCCTGCCACGCCTCCTGCCGTGCGCGCCAGGCCCAGTAGCCGCGGGCGCGCTCGGCGCGGGGACCGAATTGCTCGATCGCGCTCTGCAGCGGCGCCGCCGAGGGGCTCGGCGCGACGGCCTCCCTGGCGTAGCCGGGCAGCGTCTCCGGCCCGGCCCACCCGGGAAGCACGGCGAGCATGCCGTCGGCGTCGAAGAGTGCGACGCCGTCACCCTCCTCGAACCACACGGCCTCGACCCTGTCGAAGTGCGGACGTCCGCTCGGGTTGCGGGTGGTCTCGGGCGGGACCGAGAGCTGGACGTCGGGCGTGGGGCCGCGGTGCGCGGCCAGCCACAGCGCGGTCACCTGCCCGCCCGAGCCGTCGAACAGCTGGGCCCAGGTCTCCGTGCCGTTGGTGGCGACGAGGACGCGGCGGCTGCCGTACGGGCTCGTCTCGTCGAGCAGCGTGCGCGGCGCACCGTCGGCCGGGGCGTCGTCGCGTGCTCGTCGCTTTCCGAAGATCGCCATAGGACGAAGGGTAGTGTCCCGTGTGGTGAAAGACCCGGACGGACCGGCCGTCGGGGGGCGTTTTCCGACCGCGTTGGCGCCGGACGAGACGCATCGGAGAGAATTGGCCGTGATGTCCGTTCCCGCAGAGCCGGCTGCCTCCGGCGGCTTCGCAGAGATCACGTTCCGTCCGCCCGGGCGCCCCAAGCCCCCGCGGCACCTCGCCGACCTCGACGTCGCCGGCCGCCGCGCGGCCGTCGCCGAGATGGGGGAGCCGGCGTACCGCGCAGACCAGCTCTCGCGTCACTACTTCTCCCGCCTCACCGAGGAGAGGGACGCGATGCCCGACCTGCCGGCGGCGTCGCGCGACCGGCTCGTCGACGGCCTGTTGCCACCCCTGCTCACCGAGACACGCACCGTCGACTGTGACAACGGCACGACCCAGAAATCGGTGTGGCGGGCCTTCGACGGCACGATGATCGAGTCGGTGCTCATGGTCTACCCCGACCGGGCGACCGTCTGCGTGTCGTCGCAGGCCGGGTGTGGGATGAAGTGCCCGTTCTGCGCGACCGGCCAGATGGGCCTGACCCGTAACCTGTCGACCGCCGAGATCGTGGAGCAGGTGGTCGGGGCGGAGCGGCGGATGCGCCGAGGTGACGTGCCCGGTGCCCTCGGCAGGGTCAGCAACATCGTGTTCATGGGCATGGGCGAGCCGCTCGCGAACTACCGGCGCGTGGTGGCGGCGGTTCGCCGGATCACCGATCCGGCGCCGGACGGCCTGGGCATCTCCCAGCGTTCGGTGACGGTGTCGACGGTCGGCCTCGCCCCGGCGATCAGGCAGCTCGCCGACGAGAGGATGCAGGTGCGTCTCGCGGTGTCGCTGCACACTCCGGACGACGAGCTGCGTGACACGTTGGTGCCGGTCAACGAGCGGTGGTCGGTCGCCGAGGTTCTCGAGGCGGCCCGCTACTACGCGGACACCAGCGGTCGGCGGGTATCCATCGAGTACGCCATGATCCGGGATGTCAACGACCAGCCGTGGCGGGCCGAGCTCCTGGCGAGGCTGCTGCGTGAGCATCTCGGCCACCTGGTGCACGTGAACGTGATTCCGTTGAATCCGACGCCGGGCAGCAGATGGGACGCGAGCCCGAAGCCGGTCGAGCGCGAGTTCGTGCGCCTCGTCAACGCCGGGGGAGTGACCTGCACCGTGCGCGAGACCCGTGGCCAGGAGGTCGCCGCGGCCTGTGGTCAGCTGGCGGCCGAGAGCTGACGGAGGCGTCGCACCGGCTGCCGAGGCCCGCCCCGTCTCCGACGGGCGTCATCCCACGGTGGCCTTGCCGGTGAGCAGGGACTTGGCGATGACCGTGCGCAGCACGTCGTTGGTGCCTTCGCCGATGGCCATCAGCGGTGCGTCACGGTACAGCCGCTCGACCTCGAACTCCTGGGAGTACCCGTACCCTCCGTGGACACGCATCGAGTCGAGGGCGCAGTCGAGGGCCGTCTCCGAGGCGAAGACCTTGGCCATGCCGGTCTCGGTGTCCATGCGGTTGCCGGCATCCATCTGCGACGCCGCCCAGTAGGTCAGCAGGCGAGCGGCCTGCAGCCGGGTGGCCATCTCGGCGATACGCAGTTGCACGGCCTGGAAGTCTCCGATCGGGTGACCGAACGCCATCCGGCTGCGTGCGTACTGGAGCGCTTCGTCGTAGGCACGTTGGGACACCCCGATGGCGCGGGAGGCGACGTTGATCCGTCCGGTCTCCAGTGACGACAACGCCTGTTGCATGCCCTTGCCCTCGACACCACCGAGCAGCTGATCGGCGTGGACACGGACGTCGGTGAGCACGACCTCGCAGGACTCCGGGCCCTTGTAGCCGATCTTGGGGATGTCCCTGGTGACCTCGTAGCCGGGTGTGTCCGCGTCGACGAGCAGGATGCTCATGCCCCGATGTGCCGGTTCCGCCGCGGGATCGGTCTTCACGAGCACCGGTAGCGGATCGGCGTAGCGGGCGTTGGTGATCCACGTCTTGGTGCCGTTGACGACGTAGTGGTCGCCGTCGCGGCGTGCCGTCGTCGCGATGCCCTGCAGGTCGGTGCCCGCGCCAGGCTCGGTGAGCGCGATGCCGGTACGGCGCGCGCCGGTGGCCAACTCGGGAAGGTACGTCCGCTGCTGCTCCTCCGTGCCGTGCCTGGCGATCATCCAGCACGACACCGAGTGGCTGCCGAGTATCCCGGCGATCCCCATCCAACCTCGGGAGATCTCCTCGAACGTCAGCGCGAAGGACACGCTGTCGGCGCCCATCCCGCCGTAGGACTCGGGGACGAGCAGGCCGAACAGCCCGAGCTCGCGCATCTTGTCGACGATCTCCGACGGATAGCGGCCCGCACGCTCCCAGTCCCTGGCGACCGGGATGATCTCCTTGTCGACGAAGGAACGCAGCGAGTCGCGGTAGAGGCGTTGCTCCGTACTGAGCTCGAAGTCCATGGGTCTCCTAGTCGGACGGTGGGGTGCCGAACGCGCCGTCGGCGGAGAGGGTGGCGACGGTGTCGTCGTCGTAGCCGAGGATCGCGCGCAAGATGTCGCTGGTGTCCTCACCGAGTTGAGGCGCACGGCGATGGTGCCGCGGCGGGCTGCCCACCCGTGCGGGCGAGCTGACCTGTCTGACCTCGCCGAAGCGCGGGTGATCGGTCGAGACGACGAGCTCTCGCGCGAGCGTGTGCTCCTCCCGCAACGCGTGGGCGACGTCGTTGACCGGCGCGCACGGCACCGAAGCAGTGCGCAGCAGGGAGAGCCACTCGGTGACGGTGCGCTGGATCAGGACGGCGTCGAGGATGTCCTCGAGCTCAGCGCGGTGAGCGGCCCGGTCGGGGAACGTGGCGAAACGTGGATCCGTCGCGAGCTCGGGCCGGCAGACGACGTCGAGAAGCCGTCGCCAGAACTTCTCCTTCGGGCAGGCGATGATGAGCCAACCGTCCTTGGCCGGGAACGCCTGGAACGGGACGAGGGACGGGTGCGCCGAGCGGCGTGTGCGCACGGGCGTGTAGCCGTCGGTGAGATGCCATGTCGCGGGGTACGTGAGCAGGCTTATCGCCGTGTCGTACAGGCTGATGTCGCAGTCCATCCCGACGCCGTCACGGCGAGCGGCGTGGACACCGGCGAGCAGTGACAGCGCGGCGACGAACCCGCCGCTGTAGTCGACGAGCGAAGGCCCGGTCTTCTCCGGTGGGCCGTCCGGGTCGCCGGTGAGCGACATCCAGCCCGCATATCCCTGCAGCACGTAGTCGTAGCCCGGTTCGGCCGCCCGCGGACCGGTCATGCCGAACCCGGAGAGCGAACAGCACACGATCCGCGGGTTGAGGTGCCTGAGGTCGTCGTAGCGGATGCCGAGCTTGGCCGGCACGTCCCCCCGCAGGTTGGAGTACACGACATCGGAGTGCCGGACCAGATCCTCGAACACCGCGCGGCCTGCCGCGTTGCGGACGTCGAGGGAGATGCTGCGCTTGTCGCGGTTGAACGATTCGAAGAACAGTGAGTCCTGGCCCTCGGCGTACGGCGGCACGTACCTGCCGACGTCGCCACCGACGGAGGGGTCCTCGACCTTGATCACCTCGGCACCGAGATGCGCGAGGTGCAGCGAGCCGAACGGACCGGCGCCGTACTGCTCGAGCGAGAGGATCCTGATGTCCTCCAACGGCTTCATGGGTCACGGCTCCAGTGGCTTCTTGGCCTGCGGGAACGTCGTGCGGGCGAGGTCGGCCCCCCGCTTGTGCACGTAGAACGTCCGCACGAACGACAGTGTCTCGTCACCATGCTGGTTCAGCGTGCGCGTCTTGACGGTGACGATCCCCGCCTGCGGCCTGCTGGCGGACTCCCGCTTCGCCAGCACCAGCGACTCCGACCACAAGGTGTCTCCCGCGAAGACGGGATGCGTGAGCGCCAGCTTGTCCAGCCCGAGATTGGCGAACGCGTTCTGGGTGGTGTCGGTGACGCTCTGTCCGATCGCGATCGCGATGGTCAGCGTCGACACCACCAGCGGCCTGCCGAACTCGGACGCCCGTCCGGCCTCCGCGTTGAAGTGCACCTCGTTGGTGTTCATCGTGAGCAGGGTGAACCACGTGTTGTCGGTCTCGGTCACCGTGCGGCCGAGCGGATGCCGGTAGACGTCCCCGATCTCGAAGTCCTCGTAGAACCGCCCCCGCCAGCCAGGCGAGATCGTCGAGGGCGCGTCGCGGTGCTGGGTCACGACCGAAGTCTAAAAGTCGGACGTTTGATGGTCAATGCCTGTTGCGGTAGCGTGAGATCATTCGGGCTTCAAGGCCGGTACGCTGCGACGCCGGTGTGAACGACCTGACGGAAGTGTGGCACCGACCATGACCTCGAACGGACCGCCGCGGACCGCCGGCGAACCGGTGGAGACCGCAACGCTGCGCGGAAAGCAGGCGGCGGCGACGCGCCTGCGGGTGCAGCGCGTGCGTCCCGCCTACCGGCAGGTCGCCGACGAGCTGCGTTCGCAGATCGTGGTCGGCGTGCTGGCCGCGGGAGAGCGGCTGCCGACCGAGCCCGAGCTCGGGGGGATGTTCGGTGTCAGCAGGGGAACCGTTCGCGAAGCCCTTCGGGTGCTCGCCAGTCAGCATCTGATCGAGACGACTCGCGGTGTGCACGGTGGATCTTTCGTCGCGGCGCCCGACCCCGCAAGGCTGATCGAGGACGTCGGTGGGGCGCTCGGCGTGCTGGTCATGACCCCGCAGCTGTCGGTCGCCGACATGCTGGAAGCACGACTGCTGCTGGAACCGGCCGCGGCCAGGCTGGCGGCCGAGCGAGCGGACGAGGACACCGTCGAGGCTGTCAGGGTCGCCGCTCGTGCTCCGCGGGACGCGAGGGATCCGAGCGGGTTCGCACCGCACATCGACTTCCACACCACGGTGCTGATGGCCACCGGCAACCTCATGCTCGCCATGATGCTGCAGCCGGTCAGCGATGTGCTGCGCGTCCGGCTCGAGCGGGCGAAGGCCGATGATCGTTCGCTGTGGGACGGGATCGACGCGTGCCACGTGACGATCGCGGACGCCATCGCTGCCGGCGACGCCACACGGGCGCAGGACCTGATGCGCGAGCACCTGGTCGAGTTGCGGCCGCTGTACGAGCAGATCGACAACCTGCATGCGACGTCCGAGCCCGGCGCCTGAGTCGACCAAAAAAACTCGGACGTTTACTTGCCAAGCCTCAGGGCGTATGCGAATGTACTGGGGCATGGGGCAGGTCGTCACGGTTCCCCGCCACGACCCGTGACCTCTCCCCTCGTGTCAACGTGAGGTGGTGTCGATCGATGTCCGGAGCGGCGACGACTGCTGCCGAGGTGGGCGCCTTCGCGGCGGAGTTGCGGTACGAGGACCTGCCGCACGACGTCGCCGAGCGGGCACGCCATCTGGTGCTGGACTCCGTCGGCATCGCATTCGCCTCGACCGCGTTCGACTTCTCGAAGCGAGCGGCGGACGCGCTGAACGGCTTCGGTGCCGGCGACTGCCCGGTGATCGGGATGAGGCACCGGCTGCCCGTTCGCGACGCGGCGACTCTCAACGGCGTGCTGATCCACGGCCTGGACTTCGACGACACGCACACCGCCGGCATCGTGCACGTCACCGCCGGCGCGTTCCCCGCCGCCCTCGGCGCGGGATGGCATCACGAGAGGTCGTGCCGCGACGTGCTGGTCGCGTACGTGCTGGCGGTCGAGATCGCGGCACGGATCGGAATCGGTGCGAGAGGCGGGTTCCACGACGCCGGCTTCCATCCGACCGGCGTTGCAGGCGCCTTCGGTGCCGCCGTCGCGGCCGGCAAGCTGGCCGGCCTCGACGCGCCGGGGATCGCCTCCGCGCAGGGAGTCGTCGGCTCCATGGCGGCCGGCCTGATGGAGTTCCTCGAGGACGGCTCCTGGACCAAGCGGCAGCACCCGGGCTGGGCCGCGGCATGTGGACTCAACGCCGCCGCGCTCGCCGGCGCCGGCTGGGTCGGCCCGCCGGCCGTCTACGAGGGCAGGTTCGGGCTCTACGCGACTCACCTCCCCGGCGTCGTGACCGACGCACAGGCCGTCTCGCGCGATCTCGGCTCGGTCTGGGAGCTGACGGCCACGGCCGTGAAGCCCTATCCGGCCTGCCACTTCACGCACGCGTTCATCGACCTGACCCTTGCCCTGCTCGGCGAGTCCGGCGCGAGCGCGTCCGACATCGAGAGCATCCGGTGCCTCATCCACCCAATCCCCGGCAAGGTCGTGTGCGAGCCGGCCGAGAACAAGCGCCGGCCGACGAGCGACTACGACGCGAAGTTCAGCCTCGCCTACCTCGTCGCGGCCGCCGCGACCCGCGGCCGGCTCACGCTGACCGAGCTCGAGGACGACGCACTCGCCGATCCCGCCATTCTCGCCCTGTGCGACCGGGTGGAGGTCGCCGATGATCCGGACAGCGCCTTTCCCGATGCCTATTCGGGATTCGTCGAGATCACGCTGACGGACGGGCGCCGGCTGGCCCGCCGCGAGCAGATCAATCGTGGCCACGCGGACCGGCCGCTGACCAACGAGGAGATAGTGGAGAAGTTCCGGGGAACGATCGGAACGGTGACCGACAAGAGGACCGCGGACCGGGTGTACGAAGCGGTGATGACACTCGGCGCGGACGTTCCGGCACGACAGCTCGCCGAGCGGTGCCGGCTCGAAGAGTGAGCGGCCGCGGCCTGTCTCCGGACAGGTGACGAGCCGGTTGCCATCTCCGTCAACGACGAGGAGACGCGTTCATGGCCAAGACGGGCAAGGCCGTCCGGGGCGCAGCAGAGCAGCGATCGTTCGACCTGCTCATCGGCGGGACATGGGTCGAGTCCCGGTCCGGTGCGCGGTTCGAGACGATCAATCCGTACGTCGGGGCGGCCTGGGCGACCGTGCCGTACGCGGACGAACTGGATGTCGACGATGCGGTGCGTGCGGCGAACGCCGCGCTGTCCGGGCCCTGGGGCACGATGACGGCCTCGGCACGGGGAAGGCTCGTTCGCCGGCTCGGGGAGCTGATCGGCGAGCACGCGGACGAACTCGCCGTCATCGAGACGACCGACAACGGGAAACTGCTGCGGGAGATGACCGGTCAGCTGCAGTCGCTGCCTGACTGGTACGACTACTTCGGCGGAATGGCCGACAAGCTCGAGGGCAGCACGCCTCCCGCGGTGAAACCGTCGATGTTCGCCTACACCCGGTACGAGCCGGTCGGCGTCGTCGGCGCGATCCTGCCCTGGAACAGCCCGCTGCTGTTACTGACCTTCAAGCTCGCGCCCGCGCTGGCCGCCGGATGCACGTTCGTCGTCAAGCCAGCCGAGCAGACTCCTGCGTCCGCGCTGGCGTTCGGTCGGCTCGTCGAGGAAGCGGGCATCCCGCCGGGTGTGTTCAACGTGGTGACCGGCGATGGTGAGACCGGACGTCTCCTGGCCAGTCATCCCGGCGTCGACAAGGTCGCGTTCACCGGCTCGACGGCGAGCGGGATCAGCGTCATGAAGTCGGCGGCCGACCACCTGGCGAAGGTCACGCTGGAGCTCGGTGGGAAGTCGCCGAACATCGTGTTCGCCGACGCCGACCTCGAGGCCGCGGCGAACGGCGTGATCGCCGGTATCTTCGCCGCGACAGGGCAGACCTGCATCGCGGGAAGCAGGCTGGTGGTCGAGGACTCCGTGCACGACGAGCTCGTCGACCGGATAGCCGAGCGGGCGCGCACCGATCAAGCTGGGAGACCCGCTCGAGCAGGACACCGAGATGGGACCGGTCGCGTTCAAGGAGCAACTCGACAAGATCCTGTCCTATGTCGACATCGGCTCGTCCGAGGGTGCGACCGTCCGGTGTGGCGGCAAGCGAGCCGGCAGCGAGAACCTGAGAGACGGCTACTTCTTCGAGCCGACGATCCTCACGGACGTCCGTAACGACATGCGGGTGGCACAGGAGGAGATCTTCGGCCCGGTCCTGTCGGTCGTCCGCTTCTCCGACGAGGACGACGCGGTCCGGATCGCCAACGACACCCGGTACGGACTCGGTGCCGGCGTGTGGACGACCAATGTCGCGCGGGCACACCGGATGGCCCATCAGGTCAGAGCCGGGACCGTGTGGGTCAACTGCTATCGGGTTCTCACCTTCAACGTGCCGTTCGGTGGCTATAAGCAGAGCGGTATCGGGCGCGAGAACGGTATCGACGCCATACGCGAGTACACCGAGACCAAAGCGGTGTGGATAAACCTGACCGACGAGACAAGGGATCCCTTCGTCCTCGGCTGAATATCGAATAAGAACGATCACCACGAGACGAGTTGCGTCGCACACTCGTCTACTCCGTGCGGCCAATTGTTCCACCGGTCATGCCCGGTTCGCTATCAGGTAGGAGAAGTGATGCCGAAATATCATCTCGGTATCGACGTCGGTGGGACGTTCACCGATGCGGTGCTGGTGTCGTTGGACGACGGTTCTGTCAGCAGGTGCAAGGTGCGCACCACACCCGAGGATCAGTCGGTGGGGGTGCTCGACGCGATCAGCGAGTTCGACATCTCGCCGAGCGACATCTCGATGTTCAGTCACGGCAATACCGTGGCGATCAACGCGCTGCTGGAGCGCAAGGGCCCGAAGACGGGACTGATCTGCACCGAGGGCACCCGCGACATGCTCGACATGGGCGGCCTGGTGCGTCCACCCGGGGACGAGCTCTACGACGCGACCTGGACCAGACCGCACCTGGAGCGCCCGCTCGTGCACCGCCGCTACATCCGCGACATCAGGGAGAGGCTGATCTCCGACGGCTCGGTGCACGTCGGGCTGGACGAGGACTCGGTGCGCAAGGAGGTGCAGTTCCTGAAGGACGAGGGTGTGGAGTCGGTCGCGATCTGCCTCCTGCACGCGTACGTCAACCCCGCACACGAGAACAGGGTCGAGGACATCGTTCGAGAGGTGATGCCGGACGCCTACGTGCAGGCCTCGTCGATCCGACCGGTCATCGGTGAGCTGGATCGGACGTTCACCGTCGTCCTGAACGCCTACACGGGCCCGGTGATCGGCAGGTATCTCAACCGGCTCCGCGATCGGTTGAAGGAGATCGGTTACGACGGCGACGTCCTGGTGACCCAGATGAACGGCGGTGTGCGCACGCTCGAGCGCACCATCGAGGAGCTGCCCGGCTACACGATCCAGTCCGGCCCGACAGCGGGGTTGCTCGGGGCCGAGGCATACGCCCGCGAGATCCTCGACGAGAAGAACTTCCTCTGCGTCGACATCGGCGGGACCAGCACCGACATCGGCCTGGTCGACGACGGCCAGGCGCTCAAGACCGACGACTGGGAGCTGGAGTTCGGTATCCGGCTCGGGTTCCCGGCTCTCGACGTGCGCAGCATCGGCGCCGGCGGTGGCAGCATCATCCAGCTGGACGAGCTGGGCACGCTACGCATCGGCCCGGAGAGCGCCGGCGCGGTACCCGGCCCCGCGTCGTACGGCCGCGGCGGCATCGAGCCGGCGATCACCGACGCGCTCGTCGCGATGGGCATCGTCCAGCCCGAGCTCTTCCTCGACGGCAGGATGGAGTTGTCCCGCGATGCCGCGGTGGCCGCGCTCGAGACCGTCGCCGAGCCGCTGAGCATGACCGCGCTCGAGCTTGCGTGTGGTGTCTTCGATCTGATGAACGCACAGATCGAGCAGGAGACCAGCAAGATCATCTTCGAGCGGGCGGTCGATCCGAAGGACTTCGTCCTGCTCGCGTACGGCGGTGCCGGCCCGGTACATGCGGCCAGCATCGCCCGCATCGCGGGCATCAGCAGGGTCGTCATCCCGTACTTCCCTGGCGGGTTCAGTGCGCTGGGCATGGTCGTCGCACCGCTGCGGGCCGAGCACGCGGTCTCGGTCGTCGGCCAGATCGACGTCATCGGGCCGGAGCGGCTCCAGGAGATCTTCGAGAAGCTCGGCGCGCAGGTGACCGGCGACCTGACGAGCCAAGGGGTCGACGTCGAGGACGTGACGATCGAGCGGTCGCTGCACGGACACTACGTCGGGCAGGGCTTCGCGAACAGGATTCCGTTCACCGGCTGGCCGGTGACGACCGAGGCGATCGAGGAGTGGAAGCAGGGCTTCCACGCGTTCTACGACAAGTCCTACGGCTATTCGGCACCGGAGTCGCCGATCGAGGTGACGACCATGACCGTCTCCGGCAGCGGGCGACCTGGCCGGATGCCGGTGACGAGGATTCCTTCCGGCGGAGCGCAACCGGACGAGGACGCCCTGGTCATGGTCAGGGACGTGTGCCTCGACGGCAGGACGTGGCAGCAGATGCCCTTCTACCACCGCACGGCACTGCGGGCCGGCAACCGCATCGAAGGACCGGCTGTCGTGGACGACGGATTGTCCACGATCCTGGTCACCCCCGAGTCGACGGCCTCGGTCGATGACTACGGCGACGTCATCATCGACATCCGGGCTTGAAGGGAATCGACGACACCATGGACTCCGGTGCACAGGCAGTGATGACTGCCAAGACGATCAAGAGCGACTACGACCTCGACCTGGTGACCGCCGAGACCATCAGAGCGGGTCTGATCGAGACGACTCGGCACATGCGCAACAACCTGGTGCGCAGCGCCTTCTCCAACGTGGTCCGCGACATCCTCGACTTCGGTGTCGCCGTGCACAGCGTGAGCGACGAGGGCAGCGAGATGGCGGCGATCACCGAAGGGTGCTGCCACTTCGCGTTCACTCACCAGCACATGACGAACATGGTCCTGGACGAATGGGGCTACCAGAACCTCGGTCCGGGCGACACGCTGTTCTGCAACGACCCGTGGCGCGGCTCGATCCACTTCCTCGACGTCAACCTGTTCCGTCCGGTCTTCTGGAAGGACGAGATCGCGTTCGTCCTGACCGATGCCACGCACATCACCGACATCGGTGGCCCCGTCGCAGGGGGGTTCAACGCCGGCGCGACGACGCACTTCGAGGAGGGCCTGCGGGTTCCTCCCACGCTGATCACCTCGGCCGGCAAGCCGGTCAGGTCGACGATCAACCTCCTGCTGGAGAACACCCGCACCCCGTTCGAGAACCTCGGTGACCTGCGTGCGCTGTTCGGCACGCTCCGGGTCGGCGAGGCCAGGCTGTCCGCGCTCCTGGAGCGGTACGGCATCGATGCGGTGAAGGCCGGCGCGCGGTACTCGCTCGATCTCGCCGAGAAGCGCATGCGTCGTGCGATCGAGGCGATTCCCGACGGGGTGTGGGAGGGCGAGGAGTTCATCGACGACGACGCGATCGGTGACGACCCGATCCGGTTGCATGCCTCGGTCCGCAAGGTCGGTGACTCGGTCGAGGTCGACTACTCGGGCAGCGACCGGCAGCCGCTCGGGGCACTGATGACGTGCTGGGAGGAGACGAACCGGTCCCTGATCGGCTCGAAGATGATCCTCGATCCGCGGCACCCGATGAACGCCGGCGCGATGCGGCCGTTCCACGTCCTCGCACCTGCCGGTTCCGTCGTGATGGGCCTGCCGCCCGCCAGCCAGAGCATGCACACCGAGGTCGCCGCGCACGCGTGCAACCTGATGCTCTCGATCTTCGGGCGCATGGGCGGCGAGCAGGCGATCGCGGTGGAGAGTGCCAACACCCACGTGCACGTGTTCGGCGGGATCGACTCCCGGCCCGGCCGCGAAGGCACGCCGTGGGGCCAGATCCTCGCCGCCGGGGCGTCGTGGGGCGGCACGAACACCAACGACGGGATCAGCTTCAACATCACCGCGATCTTCAACATCGCCGACAACACGATCGAGCTGCTCGAGCGCGACAATCCGGTGGTCGTCAGGGGCCGCAACCTGCTGATGGATGCCGCGGCAGCCGGCAAGTTCCGCTCCGGGTTCGCCAACGCACTCATGGTCGAGTGTCTCGGTGACGCGGCCTCCTCGTCGCATCTGCTCGACTCGGGCCGGTTCGTCAGGGACGGCCTCGACGGTGGGGGCGCGGGCATGACGGCCTACCTGTACATGATCAACCGGCAGGACGACGGCTCGGTACGCCAACGCCACGGGCTCGTGCCGATGGAGGACCTGGAGCCGCTCGCCGGCAAGGTCGACGAGACCGGTGCGCCCGACCCGGAGTTCGGCGAGTGGTGCCGTGACACGAAGTTCAAGACGCTCAAGCTCACCGGGAACCCGATCAAGAAGGGCGATGTGGTCTTCATCATCTGCTCGACCGGCGGCGGGTACGGCAGTCCGCTCGAGCGTGACCCGGAGGCGGTGCGGCTCGACGTGTGGAACGAGAAGGTGTCCATCGACTTCGCGAAGCGGGCGTACGGCGTCGACATCGACGCGGAGACGCTGACCGTCGACGAGGTCGGGACCAAGATGCTGCGCGAGGATCTGCGCGGCCGCGAGTCCGCCGGCGACTGGAAGCCACCGGTAGCCGGATTCCGGCCCTGGCCGCAGACCTGGTCCGAACTCGAACGACTCTGATCGACTGGAAGGCGAATCCACCATGGGCTGGCAGCATCGATACACCCAGCAACCTCCCGCCGAGGCGCAGATCCACGTCGAGCGCGTTCCCGTCGACGGGCAGACCTGCCCGCGCTGCGGCGGCGTCGACATCCGGCGCTACCCGATCGCGAACCATCTCGGGCCGCGTATCGCCACGAAGTGCCAGACGTGCTTGTACGCGCTGGCGATCGAGCGGCCGAAGGAGGAGGACAACTGGCCGCCGTTCCGCTCGGTGACCTATGACTGGGAGGCGTCTCCTGCCGAGCGCGCGTCGCGAGAGCTCTCGTTGCGTGACGCCGGCTTCGCGAAGAAGGCGTCGGGATGACGGCGATGCCAACGTCCGTCGGCATCCCCAAGACCAGCAAGGCCGCAGTCATCACGGCGTTCAACGAACCGCTGGAGATCCGGGAGATCCCGATCCCCGACATCGAGCCGGGTGCACTGCTCGTCAGGATCGAGGCCGCGTCCATCTGCGGCACCGACGTGCACCTGTGGGACGGCTCGCTCGGCGCCAGTCAGCCGATCGACCTTCCCGTCATTCCCGGGCACGAGATGGTGGGCAACATCGTCGCCTTCGGCGACGGCGCGCACACCGACTCGGCCGGTGCCGGACTCGAGCTCGGCGACCGGATCGTGTTCACCCACGCCGGCTGCGGGAAGTGCCACCACTGCGTCATCACGGGACAGCCGAGCCTGTGCAGGCAGCGGAGGTACTACATCTTCAGCAACTGCGAGCAGCCTCCGTACCTGGTGGGTGGTTTCGCCGAGTACTGCTATGTCTTCCCGACCTCGGGCCGGATCAAGGTGCCCGACGACGTCAAGACCGAGTGGGCATCGGCCGCGAGCTGCGCGCTGCGTTCGGTCGTCAACTCCTTCCAGCGCCTCGGCACGATCGAGCCGTGGGAGACCGTCGTGATCCAGGGCGCGGGTCCCCTGGGACTGTTCGCCACCGCCGTTGCCAGTCACTCCGGTGCCGGGCGCATCGTCGTGATCGGGGACCCGGAGAGCAGGCTCGCTCTCGCTCGGAGCTGGGGAGCGACCGACACCATCTCGGTCGCCGACCATCCCGAACCCGAGAGCAGGGTCCAGGCCGTCCGG
The DNA here is from genome assembly GCA_009379955.1 of Streptosporangiales bacterium. Lineage (NCBI taxonomy): Bacteria > Bacillati > Actinomycetota > Actinomycetes > Streptosporangiales > Streptosporangiales bacterium. The sequence continues at coordinate 38,301 of WHST01000021.1, forward strand.
GAGCTGACCGGAGGTGCCGGTTCGGAGATCGTCATGGAGTTCTCCGGCGCCCGTACCGTCTTCGGTGAGGGTCTCGACATGGTCCGCGACGGGGGCCGCTTCGTGATCATCGGTCAGGTCGGCCCGCAGGAGTGCCTCATCCGCCCCACGACCGTCACCCGGCGTCAGCTGACCATCCTCGGCTCCTGGTCGGGGGAGGCGGCCCAGTACTGGCGTGCCCTACAGTTCCTGAGCCGCACCAAGCACAAGTTCGACTTCGACCAACTGCTGTCGAACCGGTACCACCTCGACGAGATCAACGTCGCGATGGCGAAGATGCAGTCGTACGAGGAGATCAAACCGATCGTCCTGCCCAGCCTCGCGGCCGGGTAGGCGGAAGGACGACGAGGACATGGCCAGAGGACGGCTCGCCTACCAGACCCAGCCCGGCACGGTCGAGATCCGCGAGTACGAGCTACCGACGCCGAGGGCGGGAGGGCTGCTCCTGGAGACCGTCGCCGCCGGCATCTGCGGGTCGGACGTGCACATCTTCGCGGGCAAGCATCCGCTCAAGAAAATGGCGCTCGGACACGAGATCATCGCCAGGGTGACCGATCCCTCGACGCGGCCGCTGGACAGCGCCGGGGTCACCCTGTCCGAGGGTGACCGGGTCTCGGTGGTGTACTTCCAGGGCTGCCGGCACTGCCCGGCGTGCGCTCGTGGCGACTACGAGCTGTGCACCACGGGGTACGCCAAGTGGATGCAGTCGCCTGACGAGTTCCCGCATTTCGTCGCCACCTGCGGCACGCATTACTACCTCGATCCGACGCAGGCGTTCTTCAAGGTGCCGGACGACGTGTCCTCACGAGCGGCGACGAGTGCGAACTGCGCGCTGTCCCAGGTGTTCTGCGGTGTCGACCGCGCTCAGGTGCGGGCCGGCAACCACGTCGTCATCCAGGGAGCCGGTGGGCTCGGCCTCTACGCCACGGCGGTGGCCAAGGAACGTGGCGCCACGGTCACCGTGCTGGACGGGGCCGACAACCGGTTGGAGACCGCGAAGCAGTTCGGGGCCGACCACGTCGTGTCGCTGAACGAGCATCCGACCGTCGAGGAGCGACGTGACCTCGTCTTCGACCTCACCGAAGGGGAGGGTGCGGACATCGCGTTCGACCTCACCGGCGTGCCGGAGGCGATCGTCGAGGGCGTGCGGCTCCTGCGGACCGGTGGGTGCTACATCGAGATCGGCAACGTGCTTCCAGGGACGAGCATCGAGTTCGACTTCGCTGATGCCGCGAGGCGCGCGATCACCATCGTTCCCGTCATCCGCTACGCCCCTCGCTACCTGAGGGAGTCGTTGCGGTTCCTCTCCAGGAACGCGCACACGTTGCCGCTCGAGCAGATGATCGACAGGACGTTCTCGCTCGACGAGGTGACGACGGCGATGGAGGAGTCCCGGCTGCGCAGGCTCAACAGGGCGGCGATCAGTTTCGAGTAGGTGCTCGGCGAAGGCGTCGTCCGGAAAAGGGGCGTTCGGCCGCCCCCGAGCTGCGGCCGAACGCCCCTGGAACGCACGCGAACACGCTGTGCGCGGGGACGAACGATACGCGACGGGACGATTCACCCGTCAGTGACCCCCCGGTCACGGTCGATGACGAGCAGGCGGCCCGGCGACGGCCGGTGAGGGCCGTCAGCGGAAGGTGCCGAAGATGGCCGCGAAGTCGTTGGCGCCAGGGGTCGGGATGTCGCCGGTCTTGGCGGCCGCGCGCACCTCGCCGAAGAGCGCGCCGATGTGCCGGATCACGGCCTCCCGCGCCGCGGCCGCGTCGCGGTGGACGATGGCGGCCAGCACGGCGCGGTGGTGCGGGTCGAAGCGCTCCTCGGCGCGGGCGAGTGCCAGGGTGTGCACGCGGAACCCGACCAGGCGGGGGACGAGCGGCAGGTAGGCCTGCAGCAGCAGGTCGTTGTGCGCGGCGCGGACGATCGCCTCGTGGACGAGCTCGTCGGTGTGGATCAGCTCGTCGCGGTCGCCCTTCCCGCGTGCCGCCTCGTGCTCGCGGCAGCGCGCGGCGAGGGTGTCGATGTCGGCCTGGGTGGCGCGGACGCACGCCAGCCCGGCGGCCGCGAGCTCGAGCGCGAGGCGTACCTCGAGGACCTCGGCGGTGGCGGGTCCCTCGGTCACGCTCCAGTGCGTGAACTGCGGCGTGCGGTCGGCGCCGGCGGGCTGCCGGACGAACGTGCCACGCCCCCTGACCACCTCGACCACGCCGAGCGTGTGCAGCTTGCGGATCGCCTCGCGCAGCGAGCTCCGGCCGACCTGGAACTGACGGGCGAGCTCGGGCTCGGACGGGAGCCGGTCGCCGGGGCGCAGTGTGCCGGACTCGATCTCCGCCGTGAGCCGGTCGGCCACGGTGTCGGGGACCGATCGGCGCTCGAGCGGCTGGTACCGGACCGGCCCGTTCGCGGCGTCGCCCCCGTCGTCGAGCTCCGGTGCTCTCGTCGTCACGGAGACCATCCTGCCATCCCATGGAGCTTGACTGATGTCAGACAACAGATTAATTTTCGGCAATCGGGGTCGTGAGACGAGAAGGGCGGGCGCGGATGGGCGCTGCGCGGGTCAGGATCGGCGTACGCATCCCGCCGTGCCGCCGTGCCGACGAGGTGGCGGCCGAGGTCGCGCGGGCCGAGCGGCACGGGTTCGACGTCGCGTGGGTCGCCGACTCCCAGCTGCTCCGGCGCGACGTCTACGCGGTCATGGCGGTCAGCGCGCTGGCGACCGAGCGCATCACCCTCGCCACCGCCGTCACCAACGTCGCGACCCGCGACCCGAGCGTCGTCGCGAGCGCGATCAACACCGTCGCGGAGCTGGCGCCCGGCCGCGTGCTCCTCGGGCTCGGCACCGGCGACAGCGCGGTCAAGCCGATCGACAGGCGGCCGACGACGCGCGCGGAGCTGCGCTCGGGGATCGAGGCGGTGCGCACCCTGCTGCGCGGCGACGAGCAGCCGTACGGCGACCGCCGGGTGCGCCTGCGCGACGCGGCGGGCGACGTCCCCGTCCACATCGCGGCGAGCGGACCCCGCACGCTCCGGCTCGCCGGTGAGATCGCCGACGGCGTCGTCACGCTGGCGGGCATCTCCCCGGAGACGCTGTCCCGTACGCACGCGGCGGTCCGCGAGGGCTGCGACGACGCCGGGCGCGAGATCGGCTCCGACGTCGAGCTCACGGTCGGTGCATTCTGCAAGGTGACCGACGACATCGAGCGTGACGCCGCGGTCCTGAAGCCGATCTGCCTGCACATGGCGACGATCGGCGGCCAGGAGTTCCTGCGCATCGCGGGGATCGAGCTCGACGCGCCGCCGCACGTGCCCGAGGTGTACCCCGACATGGTCCACGCCGAGGACTGGGACGCCGCAGTCGCGCACGCGTCGGCGTGGGTCACCGACGAGATGGCGGTGCGGTTCGCGGAGACGTTCTGCCTGTTCGGGTCGGTCGACGAGATCCTCGCCAGGGCGAGGCGCGCGATCGGGCTCGGGGCGACCGGCCTGTACCTCAGGCACGTCGGCAACTACACGCTGCCGACCGAGCTGATCGAGACGTTCGGCGCGGACGTGTTGCCCGCGCTTCGGGACGAGACCGCGGAGGTCATGCGATGAACGACGGCGACTTCCTCGTTGACACGCTCGTCCGGCTCGCCCGGGTCCCCTCGGCCGTGCCGCTCGGCCCCGACACGCTGATCGAGCCGGACCACCCGACGCTGGTCACGTACGTGCAGGAGCACCTGCGCCCGGCGTTCCTCGGCGTCGGAGCGCGCGACGTGATCGACCTGCCGCGCAACCAGCTCGCCGTGCGGTTCGGCGACGGTGACGGGCCGTGCCTGGCGCTGATGGCGTACACACCGACCCAGCACCACAACCTGATGCACGACCCGTGGTCCGGACGTGTCCGCACGCCCGTCGAGCTCGGCGTCGACGAGCCCTGCGTCTTCGGTCAGGGCGTCACCCAGAACAAGGCGCACCAGGCATGCCTGCTCGACCTCGCCAGGCGACTCGTCGCCGACGGCACCGATCTCGAGGGCACGCTGTACCTCTGCGTCAACAACGAGGGCCGCAGCAGCCACGACTGCTCGTGGGCGATCCTCGACTCCCTGCCGCGCCGGCCCGACCTCGTGGTCCAGCTGTTCTGCACCGGTTTCAACGTGAACGTCGGCAACCGCGGGCGTGCCGACGTCGTCGTCGACGTGCGCGGGGTGGCGACCCACTCGTCGTCGCCGCCGAAGGACGGCCGCGTCATCGATGCGGTCGCCGACGTCGTCGCCCTGCTGCGCGAGCACGACGCCGTCGTGGGCACCAGGTCGCATCCCGAGCTCGGCCGCGAGCAGGTGGTGCCGTACCAGGTCACGTACGACCCGATCGCGCCGCACACCCTGCCGGCGTCCGCGAGGATCACCGTCGACCGCCGGCTGGTGCCGGGCACCGACCCCGACGAGGCGGTCGACGAGCTGCGTGCCCTGTTCGACGGCGTGCGCCCACACGGCTGCGACGTCGACGTGCACAGGGGAGTCACGATGCTCCCCGCCTTCCTGCCGCCCGACAGGCGGGACGTGCTCGCGCCGCTCGACTCCGCGCTCCGCAAGCACAGGGGCACGGTCGAGCACACGATCCACGGGGGCAGTTTCGACGCGGGCGGCCCGTCCTCCCGCGGCATTCCCACCGTCATGTTCGGCGTCCCCGAGGAGGCCGACATGCTCGCGGACGACTTCGTCCGGCTCTCCGCCGTGCACACCGAGGCGGCGGTACTCCACGACACCGTGACGAACTTCTTCCGGCAACCGTGACGATCTTCTCCCGCAGTACTGACCCCTGGAAGGTGTCAGCGCCATGGCAGTGACACAGCCCGTCCCCACCCGCAACAGTTCGGTCCGCGTGGTCGCGGCGAGCTTGGCGGGTACCACCATCGAGTGGTACGAGTTCTTCATCTACGGCACCGCCGCCGCGCTCGTCTTCGGCAAGCTCTTCTTCCCGACGAGCGACCCGCTCGTGAGCACCCTGCTCTCACTGTCGACGTTCGCGCTCGCGTTCGTGGCGCGACCGATCGGCGGGATCATCTTCGGTCACTTCGGTGACCGGCTCGGCCGCAAGTCGATGCTCGTCGTGACGCTGTCACTGATGGGCGGAGCGACGTTCTGCATCGGGCTGCTGCCGACGTACGAGACGATCGGCGTGGCCGCGCCGATCCTGCTCGTCGTGCTCAGGGTCGTCCAGGGGATCTCGCTCGGCGGTGAGTACGGCGGCGCCGTACTCATGAGCGTCGAGCACGCCGCCCACGGGCGAAGGGGCTTCTTCGGCGCGCTGGTCCAGACGGGCGCGGCGTGGGGCCTGCTCCTCGCGAACATCGTGTTCCTCGTGATCTCGCGGCTGTCCGACGCGGCGTTCGAGTCGTGGGGCTGGCGGGTGCCGTTCCTCCTCAGCGTCGTGCTCGTCGTGCTCGGCCTGCTCATCCGGCTGAAGCTCGCCGAGAGCCCGGACTTCCAGAAGGTCAAGCAGAGTGGCGAGGTGCGGCGCACGCCGATCAAGGAGGTGCTCGCCAAGCACCCGGTGCGCGTGGCCCTGCTCTGCCTCGCCTACGTGTCGTCCGGCGTGACGTTCTACATCGGCACGGTGTACTCGCTGAGCTACGGCGAGGTCCATCTCGAGGTCAGCAGGGACACCCTGCTCGAGCTCGTGCTCGCGGTCAACATCCTCACGATCATCGGGATCCCGTTCTTCGGCTGGCTCTCCGACCGGGTGAGCAGGAAGGCGATCTTCATCTGCGGGGCCGTGGGCATGGCGGTCTTCCCTTACCTGTGGTTCATGACGCTCGACACGAAGTCGTTCGGCTGGATGCTGCTCGGCTTCCTGCTCCTCTTCCTCCCCTACACCGCGAACTACGGCACGATGCCGGTGTTCTTCGCGCACGCGTTCCCTCCGGCCGTGCGCTACACGGGCCTGTCGCTGGGCTACACGCTCGGCACCGTCGTCGGCAGCGCGATGGCGCCGATCGTCGCCACGGCGATCCTCAACGCCACGGGCGACTGGCCGCTGATCGCCGTCTACATGAGCGGCGCGGGCATCGTGTCGGTGGTGGCGGCGATCTTCCTCACCGAGCGGTACGCCGCGCCGGAGCCGGTAGTGGCGGCGACCTCTCCGGCGGGTGAGTCGGCGTAGTGACGGGATTGACGGACACGGCGGCTTTCCTGCGGCCGGCGACCCTCGACGAGGCGTGCGAGCTCAAGGCGGCACACCCCGACGCGACGCCGATCGCCGGTGGGACGGACCTGATGGTCGGGCTCAACTTCGGCCACACCAGGCCGGCGGCGCTGCTCGACCTGACGGCCGTGCCCGAGTTGCGCGCCTGGCGGCGCACGGACGACGCGGTCGAGCTCGGTGCGGGCGTGCCGTACGCACGCGTCGTCGCGGAGCTCGGCGACGACCTGCCGGGGCTCGCGCGTGCGTCCCGTACGGTCGGCTCCCCGCAGATCCGCCGCCGGGGGACCGTCGGGGGCAACATCGGCACGTCCTCGCCCGCGGGCGACGCGTTGCCGTCCCTGCTGGCCGATCGCGCGGTGATCGAGGTGCGGTCGGTGCGCGGGGTGAGGCAGGTGCCCGCGGGGGAGTTCTTCCTCGGACCGGGACGCAACGTGCTGGCCGACGACGAGATCGTCGTGTCGGTGCGCCTGCCGCGGGCGCGCGGACCTCAGCAGTTCGCGAAGGTCGGCACACGCAACGCGATGGTGATCGCCGTCGCGTCGGTCGCCGTCTCTCTCGACCTCACGGCGAACGCCGTCGCGTGCGCTGTCGGGTCGGCCGCGCCGACGGTGGTGGTGCCCGAGCCTGCCGAGACGTACGCCGCGGACCACCTCGACTGGAGCGGGCGTACGCCACTCCACCCCGAGGTGGCGGCGCGGTTCGGTGAGCTGGTGGCAGAGGGGACGTCGCCGATCGACGACGTCAGGGCGAGCGCGGACTACCGCAGGCACGCGGTGAGCGTGGTCGCCCGCCGCCTGCTCGGGTGGGCGTGGGCGGAAGCGGTGCGGCCGCGTGGAACGGAGGGGACGCGCTGATGCGGGTCGGTCTGGAGGTCGACGGCAAGGCGAGAACCGCCGACGACGTCGAGGTGGGGGAGAGCCTGCTCTTCCTGCTGCGTGAGCGGCTCGGCCTGCCGGGGTCGAAGAACGCCTGCGAGCAGGGTGAGTGCGGGTCGTGCACGGTCTACCTCGACGACGAGGCGGTGTGCGCGTGTCTCGTCGCCGCGGGTCAGGCGGACGGACGTCGCGTCGTGACGGTCGCGGGCCTGTCCGGCGATGACGGGCTGCATCCCGTGCAGCAGGCGTTCCTCGACGCGGGAGCGGTGCAGTGCGGGTTCTGCACGCCCGGCCTCGTCGTGGCGGTCCACGACCTGCTGCGCCGTACGCCCGATCCCGGCGACGCCGAGATCCGTGAGGCGCTGGCCGGCAACCTGTGCCGGTGCACGGGCTACGAGAAGATCTTCGACGCCGTCCGGGCGGCGGCCCGATGACGACAGTCGCGCCACCGGCGGCACCGGCCGTCACCCGCACCCCGGACGGTGTCGGTGAGGCCGCACGCCGTCCCGACGGGATCGCCAAGGTACGCGGCGACTTCGCGTTCTCCTCCGACCTGCGGCACGACCGCATGGTGTGGGGCGCGACGGTGCGCAGCCCGCACGTGCACGCTCGGATCGTCACCGTCGAGGTCGACGAGGCGCTCGCGATGCCGGGGGTGCGCGCCGTGCTCACGGCGGTGGACGTCCCGGGCGTCAACAGGTTCGGCCTCGAGCAGCGCGACCAGCCCGTCCTCGCCGACGACGTGGTGCGGTACGCCGGTGAGCCGGTCGCGGTGGTCGCGGCCGACGACCCCGAGACCGCGCGCCGGGCCGTCGAGCGCGTGCGCGTGACATACGAGCCGTTGCCGGCGCTGACCGATCCCGAGATCGCGCTGTCCGGCGACGGCCCGCCGCTGCACGAGGGCGGCAACCTGGTGCGACACCTGCGGATCCGGCGCGGCGCCCCTCGCGCCGGAGCCGCGGTGGTCGTCACGGGCGAGTACGAGGTCGGCATGCAGGACCAGGCGTTCCTCGGTCCCGAGTCGTGCCTCGCGCTGCCCGCGGCCGACGGTGGCGTCGAGCTGCACTGCTCGACACAGTGGCTGCACGTCGACCAGGAGCAGCTCGCGGCGTGCCTCGCCCTCCCGCCGGACCGGGTGCGGCTCACCCTCGCCGGCGTCGGCGGGGCGTTCGGCGGTCGCGAGGACCTCAGCGTGCAGGCGCACGCGTGCCTGCTCGCGCTACGAACGGGCCGGCCGGCGCGCATGGTGTACGGACGTGAGGAGTCGTTCGTCGGCCACGTGCACCGCCACCCCGCGCGCATGCGCTACGAGCACGGCGCCGACGCCGACGGGCGCCTGCTGTACGTGAAGGCCGACATCCTGCTCGACGGCGGCGCGTACGCCTCCACGTCCCACGCGGTGGCCGGCAACGCCGGCTGCTTCGCGGTCGGGCCTTACGAGGTGCCGAGCGTGGAGATCGACTGCCGTGCGGTCTACACGAACAACCCGCCGTGCGGCGCGATGCGCGGCTTCGGTGCGGTGCAGGTGTGCTTCGGCTACGAGTCGCAGATGGACAAGCTCGCCGCCGCCGTCGGCATCGACCCCGTCGAGGTACGCCTGCGCAACGCCGTCGCGACCGGCTCGATGATGGCCACGGGGCAGCGCATCGAGGGACCCGCGCCGGTCGCCGAGCTGCTGCGCCGTGTCGAGGAGATGCCGCTGCCGCCGTCACTGCCCGCGTCCGGTGGGGCCGACGTGCGGCTGCTGCCCGGTGGCGTGGCGAACACCACGCACGGCGAGGGCGTACGCCGCGGCGTCGGCTACGGCGTCTCGGTGAAGAACATCTGCAAGTCGGGAGGCTACGACGACTTCGGCACCGCACGGGTGCGGGTCGGCGTCGCCGGCGACGAGATCGTCGCGTCGGTCCACACGGCCGCTGCCGAGGTCGGGCAGGGGCTCGTCACCGTGCAGGCGCAGATCGTCAGGACCGAGCTGGAGATCCCGAGCGTCGTGGTGCTGCCCGCCGACACCGCGGTGGGTGACGCGGGCACGTCGTCGGCGTCGCGGCAGACCTGGATGTCCGGCGGCGCCGTCCGGCAGGCCTGCGTGGCCGTCCGCGGCCGCCTGCTCGACCGCGCGGCCACGGCACTCGCCGAGCCCGTGACCGGGCTGCGTCTCGCCGGCGGCCGGATCGTCTCTGACCGGTCGGGCCAGAGCGTCGACCTGCGCGACCTGCTCGCGGTCGAGGACGTCGACGAGACCGCCGTCTTCCGGCACCGCACGACCGAACCGCTCGACCCGGAGACGGGCCAGGGCGACGCGCACGTCGCGTACGCGTTCGCCGCCCACCGCGCGGTGGTCGACGTCGACGTCGAGCTCGGTCTCGTCCGGGTGGTGGAGGTCGCCTGCGCCCAGGACGTCGGCAAGGCGATCAACCCGCCGGCCGTCGAGGGCCAGATGCACGGCGGCATCGCGCAGGGCGTCGGCCTCGCGGTGATGGAGGAGATCAAGGTCAGGGACGGCCGGATCCTCAACCCGTCGTTCACCGACTACCTGATCCCCACGACGATGGACATGCCGAGTACCCGCCTCGACATCCTCGAGCTGCCCCGCGCCGACTCCCCGTACGGCCTGACCGGTGTCGGCGAACCCCCGCTGCTCTCCGCGCCCGCCGCGATCGCGGCCGCGATCCGCGCCGCCACCGGCCGCGAGGTGCCCCGCATCCCGGTGACCCCCGACGCGCTGACGTCGTAGCCCGCTGCCGGGTCACCGGTCGTCGTGGTGTCTTGACCGGAGCCGTCGAACACGAGAGCCTGCGCGGATACTGACAACGTTGTCACGCCGTCGGCGCGAAGGGGCCCCGATGAGACGTCTCCGGTTGCCCGTCCTGGGACTCCTCACCGTGGGCGCCGTGCTCGCGGCGACGTTCGGCGCCGCGCCCGTGGCGCTGGCCGAGGAGCCGAGCCCGTCGCCCGGCGGAGCCACCTCGCCGCCGAGCGGCAGGCGGACGAGCACCGCGACCCCGGGGCCGGACGAGCAGGTGCCGGCGGAGACCCCCGCCGTGCGCGGGTTCAGCACCTCGTTCGAGGAGGGTCAGCCGCAGCCGAGCTGGACCGACACGGTCGACGGCGCGAAGTCGTCGGGTGTCCGCGGTCCTGACCCGACGGGGATCGGTGGCAGCGTGATGGACTCCGTCACCGCCGTCGAGGCGAGCGACGAGAACGCGGAGGGCGGCGAGGTCGCGGCGAACGTCACCGACGGCGACAGGTACACGAAATGGCTCACCTTCGAGTCCACCGGCTGGCTGAGCTTCACGCTCGACGCCCCGGAGCGCGTGGTGAAGTACGCGCTCACCTCCGCCAACGACGCGCCCGAGCGCGACCCCCGCGACTGGCGCCTGCAGGGTTCGACCGACGGCGAGTCGTGGGCGACGCTCGACGAGCGCAGCGGTGAGGACTTCGCGGAACGCTTCGAGACCAAGGTCTACGAGTTCGACACCTCGACCGACTACCGCTGGTTCCGGCTCGATGTCACCGCCAACCACGGCGCCGACATCGTCCAGCTCGCGGAGGTCGTGCTCTCCGACGGCTCGCCGCTGCCGCCGGCGGGACCGACCATGGAGTCGCGCGCCGACTCCGGGCCTACCAGCGCGTACAACGCGCGGTCGAAGACCGGCTTCACCGGTGTGCGGTCCCTGCGCTACGCCGGCCGGCACACCGCCGCCGGCCGCGCCTGGTCGTACAACAAGATCCTCGACGTCGACGTCCGGGTCACCGAGAGCACGTCGCTCTCGTACCGGATCTTCCCCGAGTTCGTCGAGGGCGACCTGCGCTACCCGAGCACGTACGCCGCACTCGACCTGGCGTTCACCGACGGCACCTACCTGAGCGACTTGCGTGCGCGTGACCAGCACGGCAACCGGGCGAGCCCGGCGGGGCAGGGGCGGTCGAAGTATCTGTCGACCAACCAGTGGAACGACGTCCGCGTCGACGTCGGCGCCGTCGCGAAGGGTCGGAAGGTCGACCGCATCCTGGTGGCGTACGACGCGCCCGACGGGCCCGCCGACTTTCGCGGCTGGATCGACGACGTCGGCCTGGGCACGCCCAAGCGGGCCGCGACGCCCTCGCGCGACCATCCGTCCGACTGGGTGACCACGTTGCGAGGCACCAACTCCAGCGGGAGCTTCTCGCGCGGCAACAACCTCCCGGCGACGGCCGTGCCGAACGGCTTCAACTTCTGGACCCCCGTCACCGACGCGGGGTCGACGTCGTGGCTGTACGACTACGCCAAGGGCAACGACGCGAGCAACAGGCCACGGCTGCAGGCGTTCGGCGTGAGCCACGAGCCGAGCCCGTGGATGGGTGACCGGCAGACGTTCCAGGTCATGCCGTCGAGCGCGACCGGGGTTCCGACCGCCGACCGCGACGCCCGCGCGCTGCCGTTCAGCCACGCCCGCGAGATCGCGAAGCCGCACTACTACGGCGTCACGTTCGACGACGGCACCAGGGTCGAGATGGCGCCCACCGACCACGCGGCGATGATGCGGTTCACGTTCGCCTCCGACACCGGCACGCTCGTCTTCGACAACGTGAACGACGAGGGCGGTCTCACGCTCGACGAGGACAACGGCGTGGTGACCGGCTACAGCGACGTGAAGAGCGACCTGTCCGCGGGTGCGGGACGGATGTTCGTCTACGGCGTCGTCGACGAGGCCGCGTCGGCGAGCGGGCGGCTCGACGACGGCGGCGGGGCGAACGTCGGCGGATACCTGCGCTTCGCGAAGTCGCGGCAGGTGACGCTACGCATCGCGACCTCGCTCATCGGCGTCGACCAGGCGAAGCGCAACCTCGAGCAGGAGATCGTGGCGGACGACTCGTTCGCGCAGGTGCGTTCGCGGGCCCAGCGGCTGTGGGACGACAAGCTCGACGTCATCGAGGTCGAGGGTGCGACGCCGGAGCAGCAGACGACGCTGTACTCCAACCTGTACCGACTCTTCCTGTACCCGAACTCCACGTTCGAGAACACCGGCACGAAGAGCCGACCCGTCTACGAGTACGCGTCGCCGGTGTCGCCGAAGACCGGCGAGGACACTCCGACGAAGACGGGCTCGAAGATCGTCCGCGGCAAGATGTATGTCAACAACGGCTTCTGGGACACCTATCGCACGGCGTGGCCGGCGTACTCGCTGTTCGCGCCGAAGCTCACCGGCGAGCTGGTCAACGGGTTCGTCCAGCAATACACGGACGGCGGCTGGGTGTCGCGGTGGTCGTCGCCGGGCTACGCCAACCTGATGGTCGGCACGAGCTCCGACGTCGCATTCGCCGACGCGTACCTCAAGGGCGTGCCGGGCATCGACGTGCAGGAGGCGTACGACGCGGCGCTGAAGAACGCCGCGGTGCGCCCGCCCGAGGCGAGCGTGGGACGCAAGGGCCTCGACCAGGGGGCGTTCCTCGGGTACACGCCGCTGTCGACCGCCGAGGGCTACTCATGGTCGATGGACGGGTACGTCAACGACTTCGGCATCGCCAACATGTCGAAGGCGCTGTACGACAAGGCGAAGCGGAGCGATCCGCGCCGGCAGGAGTATCTCGACAACCACCGCTACTTCCTCAACCGGGCGCGTGGCTACGTCAACCTGTACGACCCGACGCTCGGCTTCTTCCAGGGCAAGGACGACGCCGGCGTCTGGCACCGGTCGGCGGACGCGTACGACCCGCGCGACTGGGGCGGCGACTACACCGAGACCAACGGCTGGAACATGGCGTTCTCCGCACCGCAGGACGGCGCCGGTCTGATCGGCCTGTACGGCGGCAGGGCGGGTCTGGAGCGCAAGCTCGACAGGTTCTTCGCGACGCCGGAGACGGCCGAGCATCCCGGTGAGTACGGCGGCACGATCCACGAGATGCTCGAGGCGCGCGACGTGCGGCTCGGCCAGTACGGGCACAGCAACCAGCCGTCCCACCACATCCCCTACATGTACGACTACGTCAGGCCGGCGAAGACGCAGGCGCTGGTGCGCGAGGCGATGTCGCGGCTCTACGCGGGCAGCGAGATCGGGCAGGGTTATCCCGGCGACGAGGACAACGGCGAGATGTCGGCGTGGTGGCTGTTCAGCATGCTGGGGTTCTACCCGCTGCAGGTCGGCAGCCCGACGTACGCGGTCGGCTCGCCGCTGTTCACCAAGGCGACGGTGAACCTCGACAACGGCCGCAAGCTGGTGGTCAACGCGCCAGGCAACCGCGCCGGCACGCCGTACGTCGCGGGGCTGCGGGTGAACGGCAAGCGCTGGAACAAGACCTGGCTGCCCCACGACGCCCTCGCGAACGGCGGCCGGCTCGACTTCACCATGTCCCCGCGGCCGACGTCGTGGGGTACCGGCAGGAACGCGGCCCCGCCCTCGATCACCGACCCAGGTGACCGTCCGATGACCTCGCACGACTCGATCGACGACGAGGGCGCGGCGTTCACCGGTCCCGGCGAGCAGGCGGGCGCGCTGCACGACGACGACTCGACGACGGTCGCGACGCTGCCCGGTGACCGACCCACCGTCGCCCTCGGCCTGACCAAGGCGCGCAAGGTCGGCAGCTACACGCTGACGTCCGGTGCGTCGCCGGACGCGGCGCCGTCGGGCTGGGCGCTGCAGGGCTCCGACGACGGCGAACGCTGGACGACCCTCGACCGGCGGTCGGGCGAGACGTTCGCCTGGGGTGCGTACACGCGGTCGTTCACGGTGGCGAGACCGGGCTCGTACACCCACTACCGGCTGGCGTTCACCGGCGGCGGTGACGGCGTGACGCTCGCGGAGGTCGAGCTCACCGGCACCCCGCGCTACGCCTCGCCCGGCGAGCACCCGAGCGAGAACACCATGCGCACGCGTAAGAAGCCGACCGAGCGCAACTACGGCTGATGAGCGCCGCCTCGATTGATCACGTTCAGTTGGTGAGTACGCACCGAACACGGTCCATGCGCCATGTTCGGTGCAGCTTCACCAACTGAACGTGATCAATCGACAAGGGAGCAGGGGGTGCGGGTCAGAGGAGGGCGGGGACCTCGTCGATCGAGTCGACGAGGTGGATGCGGTCGGCCATGCCGCGGCCGGCGGCGAGTGACCGCAGCAGCGGCCAGGCGGGGAGGCGGTGCGTCCAGTGCTCGCGGTCGACGAGCACGAGGGGAGGGGCGTCGCCGGGGGCGTAGTAGTTCGGGGTGGCGGCCTGGAAGATCTCCTGGACGGTGCCTGCGGCGCCCGGCAGCACCACGACGCCCGCGGTGCACCTGGCGAGCAGGCCGTCCTCGCGCACCGCGTTGGCGAAGTACTTCGCGATGTGCGTGGCGAACACGTTCGGCGGCTCGTGGCCGTAGAACCAGGTGGGGATGCCGACGGTCAGGCCGGGCGGCTCGGGCCACAGGGCGCGCCGCACGGTGAAGCCCGCGAGCGCCCACGCGCCGATGTCGTCGGCGAAGCTCGGTGCGCTGGCGAGCTCGGTCAGCGCGTGCTCGAGCGCGTCGTCGCGGCAGTCGGCGAGGTGCGCGCCGAGGTTGGCGGCCTCCATCGCGCCGGGACCGCCGCCGGTCGCGACGACGAGGCCCTGACGGGCGAGCGTGCGCCCCAGGTGGGCGGCCTGCGCGTACGCCTCGCGCCCGCGGATAAGCGCGTGCCCGCCCATCACGCCGACGACCGGTCGACCGTCGAGCAGCTCGGTGAGGGCGTCGGACATCGCGTCGTCGTGGATCGACCGCAGCAGGGTGTGGAAGACGTCCTGCTGCGAGTCGGGGTCGCGGTACCAGTCGTACATCACGGCGTCCGGCGTGTCCGGGTAGCCCTTCTCCGCGAGCCCCTCGTAGAGCTCGTCCGCGCTGTAGAGCGTGGCGCGGTACGGGTCGAACGGCACACCGGGCACCTGCGGGAACACCAGGGCGCCGGTCGCCTGCAGGTGCAGCGCCGCTTCGGGCGCCATCGCGCAGCCGAGGAACACCGCGCCGTCGGTGTCGAGCGCGAGCAGCGTCGAGGTGTACGCGCGCAGGTCGAGGCCCTGCATCCGGGCGCCGTGCAGGTCGACGCCGCCGGTCGCGACGAGAGCCTCGAACTGCTCCGTCGTCTCGATCTCGATGCTGGCCATCGGCACACGATAGGCCGACCGGCCGGGCGTGACTCAGCGCGGGTAGAGCAGGTACCGCCTGCGCAGGCGCTCGAAGTCCTGCCGCTCCCCGCGCCACGCCTTCGTCACGGCGTCGAGGTCGGCGCCGTCGTCGATCATCGTGCGCAGTCGCGGCGAGCCGGAGAGCTTGTCGATCCAGTACGGACGCACGGGATCGTAGTCGTCGTACCGCCACTCGAAGTCGGCGTACCTCTTCGCCTCGATCAGCATGGCGGCGGCGGTCGCGACACCGTCGAATCGCCGCGGGTCGGTGAGGTGCACCTGGACGCCTGCGCAGACCTCGCCCTCGTACTTGTTGAACGTCGGGTTGAAGTACGCCTCGCGGAACTGCACGCCGCGCAGGCCGTACGCGTTGAGCCGGTCGCCCCAGTGGTAGTCGAGCCAGGGTGCGCCGATCCACTCGAACGGTCGCGTGGTGCCGCGTCCCTCCGACAGGTTGGTGCCCTCGAAGTAGCACGTGCCGATGTAGACGGCGGCGCTGTCGACGGTGGGGATGTTGGGCGACGGCGCGACCCAGGGCAGGGAGAAGTCCTGCGCGACCATGGAACCGCGCCAGCCCCGGCACTCGACGACCGACAGGCGGTCTCCGAGCACCGTGTCGACCTCGTCGCGGAGGAAGACCCCGTCGTAGAACCTCGCGAGCTCGCCGACCGTCATGCCGTGGCGCTGCACGATCTCCTTCAGCCCGACGCCGGAGGTGAAGCCGGGCGTCATCAACGGTCCGTCGGCCTCGCCGCCGATCGGGTTCGGCCGGTCGAGCACGACGAACGCCCGGTCCGACTTCGCCGCGGCGCACATCGCGTTGTAGAGCGTCCAGATGTACGTGTAGAAGCGCGCGCCGATGTCCTGGATGTCGAACACGACGGTCTCGACGCCGGCCTTGTCGTACATCTCGACGTACTTGTCGATGTTCGCGCCGTACGCGTCGTACACCGTGAGGCCGGTGCGCGGGTCCTCGCTCGTGCCCTCGGACCCGCCGGCCTGCGCGCTGCCGCGGAAGCCGTGCTCCGGCCCGAACACGCCGCCGATGTCGAGCCCGTCGTCCGCGTGCATCGCGTCGACGACGTGGCCGTGGTCGCGCAGTACGCCCGTCGGGTTGCTGACCACCCCGAGCCGCGTCCCGCGCAGCATCTGCCAGCCCGCGGCCTCGGCCACCTCGGCTCCGGTACGGACCCGGCCGCCGCCGTGTCCGCCCTCCGCTCGCGCCGTGCCCGCCGTGGCGAAGACGGCCGATGCCGAGGCGACGGCGCCGGTCAGGACGGTGCGTCGGCCGAGACGGCCTCGCCGGTCGGACATGGCGTGCTCCTCAGTGTCGTTTCCGCGGCACGGTGATGTCCGCGTACACGGGGCGGTGGTCGGATGCCTGTGTGGCGAGGGTGGAATCCGGCACGACCGCCCGGTGGACGCCGACGTTCGCGCCGCACACGAAGTCGATCCGCTTGACCGGCTCCGCGGCCGGGTAGGTCAGCCCTGGTGGCGTGCCGACGCTGCCGTAGCCGTCGACGAGATGCGTCCAGAGCGACGCCAGCTCGGGCGCGCCGGCCTCGGCGTTGAGGTCGCCGAGCAACAGTTGCGGCGCGCGGCGCCCGTCCTCGCCCATGATCTGCACCGTCTCGTGCGCCTGGGTGGCCCGCACGGACGGGTCGGGCCGGTAGTCGAGGTGCGTGACGTACACGTGCAGCAGCGCGCCGCGCGCCCGCACGATCGCCTCGCCGAAGCCGGGCGCCGGCTCCGGCACCGGGTCGGGGTCTTGCGTCGAGAGCCTGGTGATGTCGTGGTTCTCGAACGAGACGATGGGGAAGTGCGAGAGGACGGCGACGCCGTACTCCCGCCTCGGCTCGCCCGGTGTGAGCGGGTCGAGCGAGTAGATCGGCGCGAAGCGCACCCGCATGTGCAGGCGCCTGGCCAGCTCCGTGGCCGTGTCGCGCCACTCGCTGCGCGCGCTCCAGTGCACGTCGACCTCCTGCAGGCCGACGACGTCGGCGTGCGTCTCGCGGATCGCGGCGGCCGTCCGGTCGAGGTCGAAGCCACCAACCCCCGCGCCCGCGGCGATGTTGTACGTCGCCACGCGCATCTTCACCGGTGGGGGACCGGCGGATGCGTGCGCCGCGGGGCCGGTGACGGTGAGCGCGGCGACGAGCAGTGCCGCACCGAGCATCCGGCCGACGCGCATCGAGGCCGCCCTCACCAGGTCAGGCCGTGGCCGAACGGATAGAGCGTGCTGCCGGGTTCGTTCGCCCTGGGGACGTCGACGGGCAGCTTGCCGTGTGGCGTGATCTCGCCGTAGAGGGTCTTGGCGAGCGACTCCATGGCGACGCCGTTGTACGCGTAGGTGGCGACGTGCGTCTGTGCCTCGTCGTAGTACGCGATGTCGTACGGGTCGCGTACGGCGACCGTGACCACCGGTTTGCCGGTCGCGAGCAGCGCCTTCACCAGCTGTTGCTGCTTGCCGTCGGGGTCGGTCGGGCTGCCTTCTGGGTTGGTCACCTTCGTGTCCCACGCCTTCATCGTGAGGACGACGGTGACGTCGTTGTCGGCGGCTCGCTCGACGGCCTGGGTGATCGACTCGTCCGTCGGCTGCGCGGTGGTCGCGACCACCTCCGTCTTCGCGTCACGGCGTTCCAGCGACGACGCGAGTGCGGCGGTGGTCGTCGCGTCCCAGCCGGTCACCAGCATCTTGCGCGGCTCGTCGGCCAGCGGGAGCAGGTCGGCGTCGTTGCGCACCACGGTGGTGGTGCGGTCGGCGATCCCCTGGGCGCGTGCGAGGTTCTTCGGCGTACCGACGACGTCCATCACGCGCGACTCGTTCACGAACGGCCGCAGGATCTGGCCGTTCTTCCACTTCAACCGGAGTACGCGGTACACCGACTCGTCGATGCGGCGCTCGGTCAGCTCGCCGTTCTTCACGGCCTCGATGACCGCGTTGTACGCGATGTCGAACTCGGGCGGGTTGAGCAGCACGTCGACGCCGGCCTTGAGCGCGAGCACCGGCACGCGGTCGTCGCCGTACTTCTCGCGCACGCCGGTCATGCCGAGCGAGTCGGTGTAGACCACGCCGTCGTAGCCGAGCTCGCCGCGGAGCATGCCGGTCATGATCGGCTTCGACAGCGTCGCCGGGTCGCCCGACGGGTCGAGGGCGGGCACCTGGATGTGCGCGGTCATGATCGCGTCGATACCGGCGTCGATGGCGGCACGGAACGGCGGGGCGTCGAGACGGTCCCACTCCTCCCTGGTGTGCTCGATGATCGGGAACCCGTAGTGGCTGTCGGTGGCGGTGTCGCCGTGACCGGGGAAGTGCTTGGCCGACGACGAGATGCCGGCGTCGTCCTGGTAGCCCGCGACCTGCGCCGCGGTGAGCTGCGCGGCGAGCTGGGGGTCGGAGGCGTACGAGCGCACGCCGATCACCGGGTTGAACGGGTTGACGTTCACGTCGGCGACGGGCGCGAAGTCCTGCCTGATGCCCATCGCGGCGAGCTCGCGTCCCGTGATGGCGGCGGCGTTCCGCGCGTCCTTGACGCTGCGGCCGGCGCCGAGCGCCATGTTGCCGGGGAACTGGGTCGCGGGCGGGCCGACGCGGACGATCGCGCCGCCCTCCTGGTCGATCGACATGAGCAGCGGGACGTGCGAGCCGGACGAGATCGCGGCGCGCTGCAGGCCGTTCGAGAGCTCGGCGGCGTTCGTGGGGTGGCCGACGTTGTCGGCCCAGGCGAAGTACAGGACCCCGCCGAGGTGGTACTTCTGCACCACCTCGCGCGGGGTGGCGACCCCGTACGCCTTGACGTTCTCCGGGTGCGCGGTGTCGGCGGTGGAGCCGTACACGCGCGTGGAGAACAGCTGACCGACCTTCTCCGGCAGGGTCATGCGCGCGATGTGCGACTTGATCCAGCCGTGCATGCGCGCGTCGCCGGTGGGTGCGGCCAGGGCGGGCGCGCAGACCGTGACGGCGGTGGCGACGGCGAGGGCGGCGGCGCCGAGGCGGCCGGTGGCGCGGAGGCGGCGGATGGGACGGCGACTGGCCATGCGGGCTCCCGACGGCGAGGGCGGAGATCGGGGGAAACTTGCCCGGCCCGGCCGTTGACCTGGAACTTACCTACGGCTCGGCGTCGCGGTCAACGGCCCGCGGTGAGGTGTCACGTTCGGTTCATCCGCGAGTGGCGGTAGCCGTAGAGCGCGTACACGAGGATGCCGAGCGCGAACCAGCCGAGGAAGCGCAGCCAGGTGAGCGGCTGCAGGTAGGTGACCAGCCAGATCGACGCCACGATGCCGATGGCGGGGACGACGGGCATGCCTGGGCAGCGGAACGCGCGGTCGAGGTGGGGCTCGCGGTAGCGCAGCACGATGACGGCCGCGCACACGACGACGAACGCGAGCAGGATGCCGATGTTGGTGAGCTCGGCCGCCTCGGCGATGGGTAGCAGGCCGGCGAGCACCGCGGACGCGCCGCCGAGGATCCAGGTGACCCGTGCGGGGACCTGCCGTCGGCTGGTCTTGGCGAACCACCGAGGCAGCAGGCCGTCGCGGCTGATCGCGTACCAGATGCGCGAGGCGCCGAGCATGAACGAGAACATGACGGTGACGATGCCGAGTACCGCGCCGACGGCGATGACGGTGACCAGCCAGTCGAGGCCGACCGATTGGAACGCCTGTGAGAACGCGCTCTCCGGGTCGATCTCGGTGTACTTCTGCATGCCCGTGAGGACGGTCGCGGCGAGAATGTACAGCACCATCGAGATGACAAGGGAGTAGATCATCGCCTTGGGCAGGTTGCGTCTCGCGTCCTTCGACTCCTCGGCCGCCGTGCTCAGGGCGTCGTAGCCGAAGACCGCGAAGAACACCAGTGCCGCGCCCTGGAACGCCCCGCCCCAGCCGAACGGGAAGTACGGCTGCAGGTTGGTGCTCTTGACGAAGAAGGCGCCGACCACGATGACGGCGAGCACGATCACGACCTTGACGACGACCAGGACGGTCTCGATGCGTGCACCCGTACGGATGCCGCGGGTGAGCAGGAACGCGATGAGCAGGCACAGGACCATCGCGAACAGGTCGACTACGTGACCGTCGCCGGTGCCGGGAGCGCCGAGCATCCAGTTCGGCAGGTCGATGCCGAGCTGTTCGAGCAGGAAGTTGAAGTACCCGGACACGGCGATCGCGACCACCGCGACGATCGCGGTGTACTCGAGCAGGAGGTCCCAGCCGATCATCCAGCCGACGGACTCGCCGAGGACGACGTAGCCGTAGGTGTACGCGGAGCCGGACAACGGGATCATGCCGGCGAACTCCGCGTACGAGAGTCCGGCGGCCGCACTCGCGATGCCGGCGACGATGAACGAGACCGTCACGGCGGGACCCGCGGTCTCGTTCGCCACCGTGCCGGCGAGGGAGAAGATGCCGGCGCCGATGATCGCGCCGATGCCGATGGCGGTGAGTTGCCACAGGCCGATGACCCTCGTCAGGCCCTGTCCCTCGCCCTGCTCCGCCGCCGCATCGATCGTGGCGGACTTGCGGCGGAAGATGCCCGTGCCGCTGCCGCGTGGTGCCGCGGGTGGGGTGCTGCCGGTCGACGTCGCCATGACGGCCTCCGCTCGTCCGAGCCCGATCCTGCCGGCCGGGACGATACTCTCGGTCGCTCCGCGAGACCAGAGCGCGACGTACGCGTAATCTCATGGAGTGCTCGACTACGACTTGGAAGCCCGGCGGTACGACGAGACGCGCGGGGGAGACGTCAGGGCCGAGGCTGCGGCAGCCGCCGTCGGGAGCCTGCTCCCGGCCGGTGTCCTGCGGGTGCTCGACGCCGGTGCCGGCACCGGGATCGTCAGCGCCGCCGTCGCCCGGCGGGGCCACGAGGTGTTCGGCCTCGACCGTTCCTTCGGCATGCTGCGCTACGCGGCCGACCGCCTCGGTGGCCGGCGCATGTGCGCCGACGTCACGGCGCTGCCGGTGCGTGACGGCGCCTTCGACGCGGTCTACCTGATGTGGCTGCTGCACCTGGTGCGGGATTCCGAGGCCGCGGTCGCCGAGTGCGTGCGCGTCCTGCGGCCCGGCGGCGTCCTGGTGACGAGTGTCGACGTCCACCTCGCGCACCAGGGTGTGCCCTCGGACGTGACGGCGGTGCTCGGACGGCACGCGACCGCCGGGTGGCCGGCGGACCAGCGCGACGGACGGCAGCGGGTGACCGCGGCGGCGCAGGCCGCGGGCGCGGTCCCCACGGCGGAGTGCACGTACCTCGGCTACGGCCGGGGCATGTCGCCGCGCGCCGCGGCGGCGAGCGCACGCCGCGGCGTCGACCTCGCGGCCTCCGTCGACGACGACCGCCGCGACGCCTGCGTCGCGGAGCTCGAGGCGCTGCCCGACCAGGAGGTCCGCCGTCCGGACCCCGACTACACGATGGTGTCGTTCACCCGCGTCTGAGGCCGCCCTCCTGACCCCACGTGGACGCTTCGTATGGGCTATGGCCAATGCGATGCGTCCACGTGAGACTCGGGGTGGCTACCTGGAGGGGTTCAGCCGGCGTTCGCGGTAGGCCGCGGCCTTGACGCGGCTCTGGCAGGTCGTCGAGCAGAACCGGCGGGTGCCGTTGCGCGAGGTGTCGACGTAGACGCGGTCGCAGGCCGGCGCCTTGCAGACGCCGAGTCGGTCGGCGTGCTCGCCGCCGAGGACGACGGCGAGCCCGGTGGCGCAGCCGGCGGTCCAGCTGCTCACCAGGCGCCCGTCGTCGCCGTGGTAGTGCAGGTGCCACGGCTCGCCGTCGTGGCGGCTGAGCTGGGGGTGGGCGCCGCTCTCGGCGAGCAGCTCGTTGACCACCGTCGCGGCCGAGTCGACATCGCCGGCGTCGACGGCCGCGAAGACCGAGCGGAAGCGGTGGGCGACCGCGGCGAGGCCGGCGGTGTCGGTCGGGCCGTAGACGTCCCGCGGCAGTTCGGGCCGTGCCCGGTGGGTGAGCGCCTCGGTGACCGCGACGCTCAGCGCCTCGCCGCCCGGTGCCTCGTAGGTCCGACCGCGCGCGGTGCCGGGGGTGACGACGTTCACCAGCCGGACGGTCATGGCGATGACCGCGTCGGTATGACTGTTGAAGTCCACTTGACCAGTCACGCCCTCTCGCCTAGTGTCGTCACCGTCAATCTCGGCTACGACAGTAACGGAGTGGGCATGGTCTCCACCAGCACCGCCACGGCATGGGTCCGCAGCTGGGACCGCCAGCAGGAGAGCTACCTGGCCGACCGAGAGGAGCGGTTCCAGGTGATCGCCGACGTCATCGAGGCGACGGCGGACCGGCAGGACCCTCTCGTGGTCGACATCGGCTGCGGCCCCGGATCGCTCGGCGCCAGGATCCTCGACCGGCTGCCCGGCGCCCGCGTCGTCGGCGCCGACAGTGACCCGGTGCTGCTCGGCCTCGGCGCCGGGGCGTACGGCGATCGTGGGAACCTCCGCTTCGTCGACACCGACCTGCGGGTCGACGGCTGGACCGCGGGGCTGCGCCTCGACCGGCCGGCGGACGCGGTGGTCAGCACGACGGCGCTGCACTGGCTCTACACCGACGAGCTCGGCCGGGTGTACCGCGACGTCGCGGGCCTGCTGCGCCCGGGCGGTGTGTTCGCCGACGGCGACCACATCTTCGCCGGCCCCGAGCAGCCAGGGCTCGACGCGCTCGGTCGCGCGGTGCGCGCGGCGCGGGCGGCGCGTGCCGGGGTGGAGCAGGACGCCGAGGCGTGGAAGCGCTGGTGGGACGAGATCGAGGCCGACCCGGAGCTCGCCGACCTCGTCGCCGAGCGCGGCCGCCGTCCGCTCGACCACAACATGGGCAGCGACGGTTACTACGACGTCAGGCTGCGGCTGCTGGCCGAGGCCGGCTTCGCCGAGGCCGGCACGATCTGGCAGTCCGGCGACGACCGCGTCCTGGTGGCGCTCCGCTGACGAGACGGTGCCGTGCGTGCTTCACCTCATGAACGTGGACTTCACCTCGTCCCTGCATGAGGTGAAGTCCGCGTTGATCACGTCAACGTGATCAACGCGGAGGGGGCGCGGTCAGAAGCCGAGGGACGCCTTGCGGAAGCGGTCGGTGTCGGCGGGGTCGCCGAGCACCTCGACGGTCGCCTGGTCGCCGCGGCCGTACGCGTAGAGGACGAGCTCGGACGCCGGGCCGCTGAGGGTGACGTACGACGAGCCGGGCCGTGCGCGCCAGAGCACGCCGTCGTCGCGCCGCAGCACGACGCCGGTGGGCGCCTTGCGGAGCAGTGGGCGGGCCATCATCCGGAGCCGCCGCCAGAGCTCCTCCTCGTTCGCCGCGGTCAGCGTGCGGGCGGACCAGTCGCCGCCGGCCCGGCGGACGTCCTCGTGGTGGACGTAGAACTCGATCGTGTTGACGGCGGCGTCGACCGGCGGCAGGGCGGCGGGTGACCACCGGGGCGGGCCGGAGCGCACGAGGTCGACGAGCCGCGGCCACGGGAGCCCGGTGTAGCCGCGCTGGATGCGGTCGGCCCGGGCGGCGAGGGAGCGGACGAGGAGGCCGGCGACGGCGTCCGGCCGCCGCTCCCGCAGGACGAGGTGTGCGGCGAGCTCGCTGGTGGTCCAGCCCTCGCACAGCGTCGGGGCGTCGGGACCGAGCTCGTCGAGCAGGTCGCAGAGGGCGGCGCGTTCGGTACGCGCGAGGCTCGTCATGACGCACAGCGTAGTTCTCGTGCGGAGGAGTGCACGGAGCGGTAAGGAGCGACGCATCGGACTGTCCCTCACCTGAGCTACTGTCAAAGAGCCCACCACTGAAGAGGACCCCTGTGCCCCGTGACGACGTGATGCGGCGCGGTCTGCGCCTGCTCGCCACCGCCATCCGCGAGGAGCCGCGCATCTTCGTCGGCGCCCTCGTCGGCAGCGCGCTCTACGGCGGCATGACGGTGGCCAGCGCCGAGGCGATCGGCTGGGCGACGAGCAACGCCATCGTCCCCGCGTTCGAGGACGGACGCGTGCCTGCGGGTCTCCTGTGGGCCGGCGCCGCCTTCGTGGTCGCTGTCGCGCTGCTCAAGATCCTCGGCATCCTGGGCCGCAAGATCCTCGCCGGCGTGATGCAGTACCGCCTGATGGCGACCTACCGCCGTCGCGTGACCCGCCAGTACCTCCGGCTGCCGTTCGAATGGCATCAGCGCCACCCGACGGGCCAGCTGCTGTCCAACGCCAACTCCGACGTCGAGACGCTGTGGAACGTCATCGCCCCGCTGCCGATGGCGCTCGGCGTGGTCGTCATGATCGTCGTCGCGATGGTGTCGATGTGGCTCACCGACCCCGTGCTCGCGCTCGTCGGCATGTGCGTGTTCCCGCTCCTGGCCGGCGTCAACTACGTCTACCAGCGGCGGATGCGTCCGGTGGCGATGGAGTCCCAGCACCTGCGCGGTGCCGTGAGCTCCTCCGCCCACGAGAGCTTCGAGGGCGCGCTGGTCGTGAAGACCCTCGGCCGCGAGGCCGACGAGACGCGCCGGTTCCGCGCCGACTCCGACGCGCTCCGCGACACCAACATCAGGCTCGGTCGGCTCGCGGGCGTCTTCGACCCGATCATGGAGGGCCTGCCCAACCTCGGGATCCTCGTCGTGCTGCTGGTCGGCAGCGTGCGCGTCGACGCCGGCCTGCTCACCGCGGGCGCGCTGGTCAAGGTCGCCTACCTGTTCATCCTGCTCGCGTTCCCGATCCGCGCGTTCGGCTGGGTGCTCGGCAACCTGCCGCGGGCCGTGGTCGGCTGGGACCGCGTGAACTACGTCCTCGAGTCGCGTGGCGAGCTGCCGTTCGGCGAGGGCGAGGCCGGCGACGGAGGGCCGCCGCGGCTGCGGCTCGACACCGTCTCGTTCGCCTATCCGGAGGCCGACGGCGACGCGCTGAGCGACGTCACCCTCAACGTGCCGTCCGGGCGCACGGTCGCGCTGGTCGGGCCCACGGGCGCGGGCAAGTCCACACTCGTCGGGCTGCTGTCCCGGCTGGTCGACCCGCGCGCCGGCAGCATCACCCTCGACGACGTCGACCTGCGCTCGCTGCGGCGCGGCGCGCTCTCCGAGACCGTTGCGGTCGTGCCGCAGCAGACGTTCCTCTTCGAGGACACCGTCCGCGACAACGTCACGCTCGGCGACGAGTTCACCGACGCCGAGGTGTGGGCCGCCCTCCGGCTCGCCCAGGCAGAACGCTTCGTCCGCTCGCTGTCCGACGGCCTCGACACCCTCGTCGGTGAGCGCGGCACCACGCTGTCGGGCGGGCAGCGCCAGCGGGTCGCGCTCGCGCGTGCGCTCGTCCGCCGGCCGCGGCTGCTCGTCCTCGACGACGCCACGTCGAGCGTCGACCCGCAGGTCGAGGCCCGCATCCTCGACGGGCTGCGCACCGGGCTGCGCGACGCCGACGCCACCGTCCTCGTCGTCGCCTATCGGCAGTCGACGATCGCGCTCGCCGACGAGGTGGTCTTCGTCGACCGCGGCACGGTCGTCGACCGCGGCACCCACGACGAGCTGCTCGAACGCTCGGCCGGCTACCGCGACCTCGTCACCGCGTACGAGCGCCAGCAGCAGGAGCGCGAGGCCGACCTGAGTCGCGAGGGGGCGGCGTAGCCATGACCGCCACGACGATCGAGGCGACGCACGAGCTCTCCGGCGTCGCCGTCCTGCGCCGCGGCCTACGCATCTCGCCGGAGTTCCTCAAGGGCATCGGCTTCACGCTGGCGCTGGCCCTGGTGGCCACCACCGGCCGGGTGGTGGTGCCGGTCGCCGTCCAGCGCACGATCGACAACGGGCTGGCCGGGCCCGGGGGGCCCGATCTCGCGCTGGTCCGTCTGGCGGTGGTGGCGTCGGCGGTGGCCGTGATCGTCACCGGCTGCGCCGCGTACTTCGTCAACGTCCGGCTCTTCCGCTCCTCGGAGTCCGGGCTGTCCACGTTGCGGGTCAAGGCGTTCCGCCACATCCACGACCTGTCGGTGCTCACCCAGAACGCCGAGCGCCGCGGCTCGCTGGTCTCGCGTGTCACGAGCGACGTCGACCAGATCAGCCGGTTCATGCAGTTCGGCGGGCTGATGATCATCGTGTCGCTCGGGCAGATCCTGGTCGCGACCGTCCTGATGGCGTTCTACTCCTGGCAGCTCACGCTCTGGGTGTGGGCCTGCTTCCTGCCGCTCATGCTCCTGCTGCGCACGTTCCAGCGGCACCTGGCCGCCGCGTACGCCAAGGTGCGGGCCAGGATCGGCGACATGCTGGGCGCGATCAGCGAGGCCGTGGTCGGCGCGTCGGTGATCCGGTCGTACGGCATCGAGGAGCGTACCCAGCGCCGCGTCGACCACGCGATCGACCGGCAGTACCGCGCCCAGAACCGGGCGCAGATCCTGGCGACGCTGACGTTCTCGTCCGGCGAGGTCGTCGCCGGCATCGCGATCGCCGGCGTCGTCGTGATCGGCGTCCTGCTCGGCGTCGCCGGCGACATCTCCCTGGGTCGGCTGGTCGCCTTCCTCTTCCTCGTGTCGCTGTTCGTGGGGCCGGTGCAGACCGGCACCGAGGTGCTCAACGAGGCGCAGAACGCCATCGCCGGCTGGCGCCGCGTGATCGCCGTCCTCGACACCGAGCCGGACGTCCGCGACCCGGGCGACGCGGGCCGCGTGCTGCCGCAGGGTGCCGTCGACGTCCGTTTCGAGGGGGTCGGCTACGCCTACCCGGGCGGACCGCCGGTACTGACCGGCGTCGACGTGCACATCGCGCCGAAGCGGCGGGTGGCCGTCGTCGGCGAGACCGGGTCGGGCAAGACCACGTTCGCGAAGCTGCTGACCCGGCTGATGGACCCCGGCACGGGCCGGGTGCTGGTCGACGGCGTGCCGCTGACCGACGTGCGATTCTCCTCGCTGCGCGAGCGGGTGGTGATGGTCCCGCAGGACGGTCACCTCTTCGACATCTCCGTCGGCGAGAACATCAGGTACGGCCGGCCCGACGCGTCCGACGGCGAGCTGACGGGCGCACTGACCGAGCTCGGGCTGCGCGACTGGGTCGAGTCACTGCCCCGCGGTCTGGCGACCGAGGTGGGGGAGCGCGGCGAGTCGCTGTCGGCGGGGGAGCGGCAGCTGGTCGCCCTCGCCCGTGCCTACATCGCCGACCCCGACCTGCTGGTGCTCGACGAGGCGACGTCGGCGGTCGACCCCTCGACCGAGGTACGCATCCAGCGCGCGCTCGACGGCCTCACCGACGGCCGCACCTCGGTGACGATCGCGCACCGCCTCTCCACGGCCGAGCACGCCGACGAGGTGCTGGTCTTCGACGCCGGCCGCGTCGTCGAGCGCGGCACCCACAGCCAGCTCGTCGCGGCGCACGGCACGTACGCCGACCTGCACGCCTCCTGGCGCCGCGCCGCCCGGTCCTGACCCACCCCACCCGGGTCCCCGGCTGGGGTCCTGGCCACCGTTGGGGTCCCCGGCTGGGGTCCTGGCCACCGTTGGGGTCCCCGGCTGGGGTCCTGGCCACCGTTGGGGTCCCCGGCTGGGGTCCTGGCCACCGTTGGGGTCCCCGGCTGGGGTCCTGGCCACC
>WHST01000022.1 GCA_009379955.1 Streptosporangiales bacterium
GCATATCCGGCGGCAACAAGAACTGCTGGTCACGATCAACAGGTCGGAAATCCCTCGCCATCACAACATCCTGGCAACACAGTCCCGACACCACCAAGATCATCAAGCCGAGTCGCCCGAAAACGCAACAGCCTCCCTGACGCGGTGGGGGTGCCCCTCACGGGGGCGGCGTCCGTGAGGTCGCACCCCCGTCAGTCGGCGAAGCTGTCCCAGCCGGTGCCCTCGTACGTCGCTCCGTCGACGGTGACGCCCTCGCCGGCCGACACCCGCCCGACGACCAGCCAGCCCTCGGGCACGCCCACCTCGCCGGGGAACGTCGCGGCGAGGGCGTGGTCCTCACCGCCCGCCAGGATCCACGACAGCGGGTCCGCGCCGCCGAGCGCGGCCGCGACCTGCTCGAACGGCTCGGGAACCTCGAACGCCGCCGACGTGACGTCGATGGCGACCCCACCGGCCGCCGCGAGGTGACCGAGGTCCTGGACGAGGCCGTCGCTCACGTCGCACATCGCGGTTGCCCCGGCGTCGGCGGCCTCGGGGCCGGCGGCGTACGGGGGCACCGGCCTGCGGTGGGCGTCGACCAGCACGCGGGGTGACCGGAAGCCGTGGCTGAGCACCGCGAGTCCCGCGGCCGACCACCCGAGGCGTCCGCGTACGGCGACCACGTCACCGTCCCGCGCCCCGCCGCGGGTGACCGGCGCCCGACCGCCGAGGTCGCCCAGGGCGGTCAGCGCCAGGATGACCTTGTCGCTGCGCACCACGTCGCCGCCGACGATCGCGGCGCCGGCGACCGTGCATTCCTCCAGCAGGCCCTGCATCAGCTCGTCCGACCACGACGCCTCGAGGTCCGGCGGTGCGCCGAACCCGACGAGGAGGGCGGTCGCGCGCGCCCCCATCGCGGCGATGTCGGCGAGACACGCCGCCGCGACCCGGTGCCCGATGTCGGTGGCGGTCGACCAATCCCGGCGGAAGTGGCTCCCCTCCAGGTACATGTCGGTGCTCGCGACCACCCGCCCGTCCGGCGCGGTGACGACGGCCGAGTCGTCGCCGGGGCCGAGCTCGACATGACCGGCGGGGCCGATACGGCCCGTGACGCGGGCGATCAGACCGAACTCGCCCAACTCCCCGATGGTGATGATGGCCTCCTGTGCCGCTAACGTGGCCCCTGCTCATCCGAACGGAGAAGGAGCGCGCTCCATGGTTCAGGCGTACATCCTCATCCAGACCGACGTCGGCAAGGCAGCCGACGTCGCGCACGAGATCGCCGCGCTCAGCGGTGTCACGCTCGCCGAGGACGTCATCGGACCATACGACGTGATCGTCCGTGCGGAGGCGCGCAACGACGACGAGCTCGGCAAGCTCGTCGTGGCGCGCATCCAGCAGATCGACGGCATCGCCCGCACGCTCACCTGCCCCGTGGTGCACATCTGAGGGCAGGCATCGGCTCTCGCCTCCTTGCCGCCCTGGCCGTGACGGTGCTGCTGTGCGGCTGCGCCCGGACGCCCGAGGTGTCTCCACCCCGTCCCACGGGCCAGGCGGCGTCGGCGTGCCGGGCGCTGGCCGACCGGCTACCGGCGCGGGTGAGCGACGAGGAGCGCCGCGAGACCGACCCGTCCAGCCCGTTCACCGCGGCCTGGGGTGACCCGCCGATCACCGTGCGCTGCGGGGTGCGCAAGCCCGCCCAGCTCACCCCGACCGCGATGCTGTTCACGGTCGACGACGTCGACTGGCTGCCCCTGCCGCAGGACTCCGACGCGCCCACCAGGTTCTACGCCGTCGAGCGGCGCGCGTACGTGGAGGTCGTGGTCCCCGCCGAGCATGCCCCCGCCTCCGACGCCCTCGTCGACCTCGGCAAGGCCATCGCCGCCACCATCCCGAAGGACCCCGGCTGATCTGTCAGCCATCCATCGCCGCTGGTACGGCGACCTCGTCGTGGTGTCGGTCGCCTCGCAGCGCAGGTCGTCGGCGGAGCTTCACCTCACCGACCTGGACTTCACCTCGTCCCGGCACGAGGTGAAGTCCACGTTGATCACGTGAACGTGATCAACCGGTGCGGGCGGCGAGCTCGTTGACGATCACCTGGCGTGCTGCCACCGTGGCGCCCGCTTGTCCAGGAAGGCCCGCATGCCCTCCTTCGCGTCGGGTGACTGGCTCGTCGCCGCCATCACCTCGACGGCGTGGTCGTACGCCAGCCGCTGGTCGAGGCCGAGCTGCGCGTACAGGGTGCGTTTGCCGGCGGCCTTGCTCCACGCGCTGCCCCGCGTCGCGCGGCCAAGCAGCTCGTGGACGGCGTCGTCGAGCTCGGCGTCGGGCACGACGCTGTTGACGAGTCCCCACTCGACGGCGGTCGCCGCGTCGATCGTGTCACCGGTCAGCGCCAGCTCCATCGCGCGCTTGCGTCCGACGTTCCTGCCGATGGCGACCATGGGTGTGTGGCAGAACCAGCCGCCCTTGCCGCCCGGTGCGGCGAAGGCCGCCGACTGCGCGGCGACCGCGAGGTCGCACGTCGCGACGAGCTGGCAGCCCGCCGCGGTCGCGAGACCGTGGACACGCGCGACGACCGGCTGCGGCACGGACTGGATCGTGTTCATCAGCCGCGTGCAGACCTCGAGCATCCTGCGCACCTCGTCGCCGTCGCCCGCCGCGACGTCACGGAAGTCGTGACCGGAGCTGAAGACCGGCCCCTCGCCCGCGAGGACGACACCGAGCGCATCGCCGTCACCGGTCTCCTCGAACGCCGCGAGCAGTTCGCGCATGTGCGCGGTCGACAACGCGTTCCTTCGTTCCGGGCGGTTCATCGTGATCGTGACGAACTCCCCCGACCGTTCGACCTTCACCATCTCGTAGTCCATACGCAGTAGTCTCGCCCAACCGACCGTGCGACCGGGAGAGGTCATGGCTGATCACCCCGCGTACCCCGCCGTCCTCCGCCGCTCCGCTCCTCGCTCACCTACGCGAGTCACGTCACTCACGGTGCACATCCTCGCTGCGATGCTCGCTTTGGATGACGGCTCATGAACTTCGAACCTCCGCAGCGCGACCCGCTGACCGACGCTCTCGGCGGACTCGTCCGCGACGGCACGCTCTCCGACCGGCAGGCGCAGCGGGTCGACGACACGCTGCGCGCCGCCGGCGTCGGTGCCCCTGCCGGCGCGGTGCCGCGGCAGGACGAACGCTCGGAACGATCCGTCACGGCCGCCGAGGTGCTGTCGTACCTCGGCGCCGCGCTCACGATCGGCGCACTCGTCCTGATCGTCGGCCTCTCCTGGGACCAGCTGGGACGCGCGGGGAAGGTCACCATCTGCACGTCCGCCACCGTCCTGCTCATCGCGGTGGCGTTCGCGGTGGCGCGGTGGTCGTCGTCGCTGTTCCGGAGCCGCACGTACGTCGTGGCGTCGGCCCTCGGCGCTCTCGCCGCCGTCGGCGCCGCGCTCACGGCCGGCGTCGCGGTCGACATCCCCCGCGGCGACGACCTGCTGCTGCCCGGCCTCGCCCTCGTGCTCGTCGGTACGGGAGCGTACGCGGTGTGGCGCGGCGCCCCGACGATCTGCGCGGTCTTCGCCGGTGGCCTGCTCATCGTCGGCGACCTGCT
This sequence comes from Streptosporangiales bacterium, assembly GCA_009379955.1. Taxonomy (NCBI): domain Bacteria; kingdom Bacillati; phylum Actinomycetota; class Actinomycetes; order Streptosporangiales; species Streptosporangiales bacterium. The sequence goes on from WHST01000022.1 coordinate 3,590, forward strand.
CGACCGGGCTCCCGACTGGTGGGACTCGAGCCTCGGGTACGGGCTCGCGTTCTACGCCTACGCGGTGCTGACGCTCGCGCTTGGCCGGCTGCTCCCCCACCCGCACGTGACCGGCGTCCTCGCCGGCATCGTCGCCCTCGTCGCGTCCGAGGTGGCGACGGTCGACGAGCGTCCGGTCGTGGGGCTGCTGCTCGGCATCGTCGCGGTGGCCGGGATGTTCGCGCTCTTCTGGACGGCGCGGCGCTGGTGGTACGCCGCACTCGGCGTGCTCACCGCGCTGATCGTCCCGCCGACGGCGGTCGCCCAGATCTGGGGCGACGCCTCGATCGCCGCCGTGGTGCTGCTGGCGATCGGCGTGCTCCTGGTGGCCGCCGCGCTGGTGCTGGCGAAGCGTGGCGCCTTGCGCCGTCCGACCTGACCGGTCAGCGGAGGCCGAGTGCGCGGCTCGACGCCAGCGTCACGAGGCGGTCGACCAGCGCCGGGTAGTCGAGACCCTGCGCGGCCCAGAGCTGCGGGAACATCGACATCGGCGTGAAGCCGGGCATGGTGTTGATCTCGTTGACCAGCAGCCGGCCGTCGTCGGCGTAGAAGAAGTCGACCCGCGCCAGGCCCTCGCACGACAGCGCCTCGAAGACGTCGACGGACATCGCGCTCGCACGCGCGGCGATGTCGGCGGGCACGTCGGCGGGGATGCGCAGGTCGAGGTGCTCCTCGTCGAGGTACTTGGCCTCGAAGTCGTAGAACTCGTGCTCGCTGCCGTACAGCACCTCGCCCGGCGCGGTCGCCTCCGGGGGGTCGTCGCCGAGTCCCTGCAGCACGCCGCACTCGATCTCGCGCCCCGCGACCATCGCCTCGACGAGCACCTTGGGGTCGTGTGTGCGCGCGAGCTCGATCGCGTCGACCGCCGCGGCGACGTCGCCGGCCTTGCTGACACCCATGCTCGACCCTGCCCGCGCGGGCTTCACGAACACGGGGAAACCGAGCTCGGCGACCTTCGCGAGCACGCCTTCGCGGTCGACGCGCCAGTCGCGGTCACGGATGACGACGTACGGCCCGACCTCGATGCCGTGACCCTGCAGCACGACCTTGGTGTAGTGCTTGTCCATCGACGCGGCGGACGCGAAGACCCCGGCACCGACGTACCTGATGCCCGCCATCTCGAACATGCCCTGGATCGTGCCGTCCTCGCCGTACGGACCGTGCAGCAACGGCAGGACGACGTCGACGGTGCCGAGCTCGCGCGGCACCTCGTCGCGGTCGAGCACGACGAGGCCGCGGTCGCCGCCGTCGGACGGGAGCACGATCTCCGCCCCGGTCGGGTCGACCTCGGGGAGCTTGCCGTCGGCGATCGCCAGCCGCTCCGGCTCCGCGGACGCCAGCACCCACCTACCGTCGTGCGCGATGCCCACCGGGAGGATCTCGTACCGGTCCGGGTCCATCGCCTGCATGACGCTGCCGGCGGTGGCGCACGAGATGGCGTGCTCGCTGCTGCGGCCGCCGAACACGACGGCCACCCGGATCTTCCGCGGTCGGTCACTACCCATGCCGGCGACCCTACCCCGAGCGATGTCCACCCTCGGCAGCCCTGTTCGTCACCTGGCTCTCAGGATCGACGTGAGGACGCGGAGGGTGAGAGCGCCGCCGCCGAGGAGGAGGACGTACGCGATCAGGTGGTAGAGGCCGAGCGTCGGGGTCACCGGCGGTCCCTCCGCAGAGCCGAGCAGGATCACGCCGACGATGCCGGCGGCGGTGGCGAGCAGGGTCAGCAGGGTCTGGTGGACCAGTCGGGTCACGAAGCGGCGGTCACGGTCGTCGGCGAGCACCCGCGTGCCGCTCGACAGGCGTCCGTGCTCGAGCGCACTGGTGAGCCGGTCCAGCCGCCGCGGCAGCCGCCGGATCAGCGGGAGCAGGTTGACGACCTCGGCCATCGCCGTGGCACGCAGGGAGTCAGGGCGCAGCGTCTGGTGCAGGTGCGCGGCGGCGAACGCCCGCGACTCGTCGACGATGTCGAACCCGGGAGCGAGCCGGGCGAGCGTGCCCTCCACGGTGGCGAGCGCACGGAACACCGCGGCCAGCTCGGGCGGAACGGACACGCCGTAGCGGGTCACGAGCCGGAAGAGGTCGGTGAACATGTCGACGTCGACCGCGACGCCGGGACCCAGGTGCCGGGCCATGAACCGCCCGATCCCCCGCTCGAGCGCCGTCTCGTCGATGTCCTCCGGACGGTCCGCGACGTCGACCAGGGCGTCGCTGAGCGCGAGGGCGTCGCCGTTGTCCACCGCGAGGAGCATGCGCTGCAGGACGCCGCGCAGCCCGGCGTCGAGCCGTCCCACGGAGCCGAAGTCGAGCAGGCCCAGGCGTCCGTCGCGCAGCAGCATGAGGTTGCCCGGGTGCGGGTCGGCGAGGAACACACCGTCGAGCATGATCTGCGTCAGCAGGGTGTGCAGCAGCGTGCGCGCGAGTGCGGTGCGGTCGAGGCCGCGTTCCTCGATGATCGGCTCGGCGCGGTCGAGGGGCAGGCCGTCGAGGTAGTCCATGACCAGGACGCGGCTGGTGCACAGCTCGGTGTGGACGCCGGCCATGACGACGTCGTCGTAGCTGCGCGCCGCAGCGACCCGCTTCATGTTGCGCGCCTCGACCGTGAAGTCGAGCTCCTCGAGGAGCGCCTCCGCGTACCCGTCGGCGAGCACCCTGATGCCGATGGCACGCGCCCAGGAGGCACGCTGGTCCAGCATCCGCGCGATGCGCAGGGTGATGTCGAGGTCGCCGATGACGATTCGCCCGATGCCGGGGCGCTGCGTCTTGACGACGACCTCGGCGCCGGAGCGCAGGCGGGCGCGGTGGACCTGGCCGATGGACGCCGCGGCGAGCGGTTCGTGGTCGAACTCGGCGAACGCGTCCTCGACGGGGCCGAGCTCCTCGACGAGCAGCTCCTCCAGCTCCGCCCACTCGACCGGTGCCACGTGGCTGTGCAGCCGGCTCAGCTCATGGGTGAACTCCGGCGGCAGCAGGTCGTGCCTGGTCGACAGGATCTGACCGAACTTGACGAACGCGACCCCGGCCTCCTCGAGCGCGAGCCTGAGCTGCCTGGCCAGCTCCGCCCGCTGCTGGATGGTCGGCTTGCGCCGCCCGGTCGTGTAGCCGCTCAGGCCGTGCCGGACGGCGATCCGGCTGACCTGGGCGTACCTCCTGGTCCTGCGCCGCCAGTCGCGGAACGCGCGGTACCAGCGCAGCGGCCTCGGCATCGATCCGACCGGGGCGACGACCTCGCCGACCATCAGCAGGACCATCGCGGCCAACATCCCGATCCCGACCCACAAGATGACGAACGGCCATCCCTCGCCCTGGACGCGCTGACCCAGCGCGACCGCCGACGTCGCCACGCCCACGAGCCCGGCGACGACGAGACGCACCGGGCCCGCCCGAAGCTCGAGCAGGCGCCTGGCGGCGACACTGAGGATGACGACCCACACGGCGATGAAACCGGCGGTGAGCAGGAGGTCTACGGCACGCACCATGAGATCACCCCACACGGTCCCGGTTGCGTCTCGGTTGCGGCGACCTTGACCGGATGCGGGGCGACACGCGGCCGTCCCGCCGGGCAGCATGGGGTGATGAACTCCAACCACGCCGCACCGCCCGGCCGCGCCGCAGACACTATCCTCGTCGCCGCCGGCCGGCCGCCCCGGACGCCCGACGCCCCCCTCAACCCGCCGCTCGTGCTCGCCTCCCCGTACGCGGCGGGCGGCGAGCACGAGTACGGCAGGCTCGGGAGCCCGGTCTGGGAGGCCTTCGAGGAGGTGCTCGGCGCGCTCGAGGGTGGCCAGGCCCTGGCGTTCGCCTCCGGCATGGCCGCGGCGAACGCGGTGCTCGACACGGTGCCGGACGGCGGCACGGTCGTCGCACCGCGGCACGCGTACAACGGCGTGCTCACCCTCCTCGACCGGGCGGCCACGCGCGGCCGCGTCAAGGTCGTCACCGTCGACGTCGCCGACGGCGCTGCCGTCCGCGAGGCGTGCGCCGGGGCGTCGATGCTGTGGCTGGAGTCCCCGACCAACCCCGCGCTCGAGGTCGCCGACATCCCCGCGGCCTGCGCCGCCGCGCGCGACCACGGCTGCACCGTCGTCGTCGACAACACCTTCGCCACGCCGCTCCTGCAGCGCCCGCTCGACCTCGGGGCCGACGTCGTCGTGCACTCCGCGAGCAAGTACCTCGCGGGGCACAGCGACCTGGTGCTCGGCGCGGTCGTCACCCGCGACGACGCGCTGCACGACCACGTCGACTCCGTCCGCAGGTCCGCCGGCGCGATCGCCGGACCGTTCGAGACGTGGCTCGCGCTGCGCGGCATGCGCACGCTCCACCTCCGGATGGAACGCGCCCAGGCGAACGCCGCCGCGCTCGCGGAACGCCTCGCCGCCCACCCCACCGTCGTACGCGTGCGCTACCCCGGGCTCCCCGACGACCCCGGGCACGCGCGCGCCACGGCGCAGATGGACGGCTACGGCGCCATCGTCTGCCCGGAGCTCGCCGACGCCGCCGCGGCCGACTCGCTGTGCGCGGGGGTGAGGCTGTGGGCGCACGCCACCAGCCTCGGCGGCGTGGAGTCGACCCTCGAACGCCGCCGTCGCTGGTCCGGCGAGCCCGACACCATCCCCGCGGGCCTGGTACGCCTCAGCGTCGGCGTCGAGCACGTCGACGACCTGTGGGCCGATCTCGCCCAGGCACTCGACGCGATCGGCTGACGGGACGTCGTCAGCCGTACCACTCGGGCTTCGCGCTGCGGCCCATCAGGTTGCGGACGGCGTCCATCGGCGACACGTCGCCGTGGACGACCTCGACGACCGCCTCGGTGATCGGCATCTCGACGTCGTTGCGCACGGCCAGCTCGAGGATCGACTGGCACGACTTGACGCCCTCGGCGACCTCACGCGTGTCGGCGATCACGTCGGCGAGCGACTCGCCGCGGCCGAGACGCTCGCCGAACGTGCGGTTGCGCGAGAGCGGCGACCCGCAGGTCGCCACGAGGTCGCCGAGACCGGCGAGCCCGGCGAACGTCTGCATGTCGGCTCCGAGCGCCACGCCGAGGCGTACGCACTCGGCAAGTCCCCTGGTGATGAGCATCGACCGGGTGTTGTCGCCGAATCCCATGCCGATGGAGAGGCCGACGGCGAGTGCGATCACGTTCTTGGTCGCGCCGCACAGCTCGGAGCCGACGACGTCGGTGCCGGTGTACGCGCGGAAGTACGACGTGTGGCAGGCGTCCTGGACGAGCGTCGCCGTGTCGAGCTCGGTGCTCGCCACGACCGTCGCGGCGGGCTGTCGCGCCGCGATCTCCTTCGCGAGGTTGGGTCCGCTGACGACGGCGATCCTCTCGTCGCCGGCGCCGGTGACCTCGTGCATCACCTCGCTCATCCGCTTGCACGAGCCGAGCTCGACGCCCTTCATCAGGCTGACGAGCACGGTGTCACGGCCGAGCAGCGGCACCCAGCGACCGAGGTTGTCCCGCAGGCTCTGCGACGGCACCGCGAACACCGCGATCTCCGCACCGTCGGCCGCGTGCTCGGGATCGGTGGTCGCCGCGAGCGTGTCGGGAAGCACGAGACCAGGCAGGTGGACGGGGTTCTCCCGCTTGTCGTTGATCGCGTCGACGACCTCGGCGCGGCGTCCCCACAGGCGCACGTCACCGCCCGCGTCGCAGATCACCTGCGCGAACGTCGTGCCCCACGAGCCACTGCCGAACACCGCAACACGCACTAGGACTCTCCTCGATCCCTCTCGTACAGCACCTCGGGGGCGCGCTCACCACGCAGCGCGGCGAGCTGTTCCGCGATGTGTCGCATGACGACGTCCGTCGCCTCCGCCATGGCGACGGGGTCGTCCCCCCGGCCCGCGTACGCCGCCAGGTCCACCGGCGGCCCCGCCTTGATCCGCACCGTCTTTCGTGGCACCGGACGTGGCGCGCCGCGGTACGGCAGGAGGTCCTGCGCGCCCCAGGTCGCCAGCGGCACCAGCGGGACGCCGGCATGCAGGGCGATCCGGACCGCGCCCGTCTTGGCGGTCATCGGCCACAGATCCGGGTCGCGCGTGATCGTCGCCTCGGGATACACGACGACGCACGCGCCCTCGCGCGCCGCGTCGATCGCTGCGCGCAACGCCTCGCCTGCCCTGGTCGACTCCCGGTGGACGGGGATCTGCCCGAGGTCGTGCAACAGGCGTCCGACCACGGGGATCGCGAAGACGCCGTCCTTGCCGAGGAAGCGCGGGAACCGTCCCGCATCGTAGATGTAGTGCGCGATGGCGACCGGGTCGTACTCCGACAGGTGGTTGCACGCCACGACGACGCCCGTCGGTGGCAGATGCTCCTGCCCGAGCCAGATCCTGCGGGTGAGCAGCGTCGCGCTCGACCGGATGACGCCGGCCGCGAACTGCCGGAGTGCGCCACGCTTCTCGGGGATGGACACCGACACAGTCTGGCGGTGTCCTGACGTAGTGTCGAGAACCGGCCCCTCACCACCGGAAGGGCAGGACAGCGCCAGCTGCCTCCGGCGGTCTGCGACAACGGACGAGAGGACGACCCTTGGGCTCCTGGGCACTCGTCGTACCCGTGAAGCGCCTCCACCTCGCGAAGTCGCGTCTCTCCGACGTGGCGGGCGCCCGCCGCGCGGACCTCGCGCTCGCCATGGCCGCCGACACCGTCGACGCCGCGCTGCGGGCACCTGACGTGGCCGCGGTCGTCGCCGTCACCGACGACGACCGCGCCAAGGAGCAGCTCGCCGACCTCGGCGCGGTGGTGGTGGGCGACGAGCCCGACGCCGGGCTCAACCCCGCGCTCCGGCACGGCGCGGCCGTCGCGCACGCGTACGCCACGGCCGTCGGCGCGCTCTCCGCCGACCTCCCCGCCCTTCGCCCTGAGATCATGTCCACCGTCCTCGGCCACGCGGCACAGCACCGCGTCGCGTTCCTCCCCGACCTCGCTGGCACGGGCACGACCCTCTACACGACGACGGCCGACGCGGACTTCGAGCCGCGCTTCGGCGACGACTCCGCGCGGCGACACCGGAACGCGGGCGCGGTCGAGCTGCGCGCCGACGACGCGACGGTCGCCCGCCGCGACGTCGACACCAGGGACGACCTGCTCGCCGCGATCGGCCTGGGCGTCGGGCCGCGCACGTCCGCGCTGGCGCGCGAGCTGGGTCTGACCCGTTAGGGTCGCGGCATGCAGGGGACGGTCAGGACGTTCGATCCGGAGAGCCGCAGCGGTGCGGTGTTCCTCGACGACGGCACCGAGCTGGTCTTCGACGCCACCGCGTTCGACGCGGGCGGGCTGCGCCATCTGCGCCTGGGTCAGCGGGTCAGGCTGCGGACGACCGACGACACCGTGCGCGGCCGCGTGACCGTCATCACGCTGGCGACGTTCGACCTGCCTCCCCCACCCGTTCCTCCGTGGGAGCGCGAAGGACGATAGAAGTGCGGGCGCGCATGACACGGACGTGCGAAAGGCGGCCGGTCCCCTGAGGGACCGGCCGCCTTTCTGCTGGTACTACGCGACCGCGGATCAGCGTGCGCGCTTGACCGCCTTCTTCGCGGTCGTCTTCTTGGCCGTGGTCTTCTTGGCGGCCGTCTTCTTCGCCGGCGTGGCCTTCTTCGCCGCCGTCTTCTTGGCAGCCGCCTTCTTGGCGGGTGCCGCCTTCTTGGCCGTCGTCGTCTTCTTGGCGGCGGTCTTCTTGGCCGGTGCGGCCTTGGCGACCTTCTTGGCCCCGGAGACGTAGGCCTTGAACTCCGCGCCCGGCCGGAACTTCGGCGCCGCCGTCTTCTTCACACGGACCTTCTCGCCCGTGCGCGGGTTACGCGCGACGCGCGGTCCCCGTACGACCTTCTCGAAGACACCGAAGCCGGTGATCGCGACCTTCTCGCCCTTGGCGACGGCCGCGGTGATCGTGTCGAGAACGGACTCGAGTGCCTGTCCCGCTTGCCTCTTGTTCCCCTCGAAGTGGGTGGAAAGCGTCTCGACTAGTTGTGCCTTGTTCACTAATTCCCCTCCGTGAAGACACTGTGCTTGTCGAGCCCTCTCGACCCGACTCGCCGCGAGACTAGAGCGCAATCGGCTCCGACACAACGACCGGCGCCACTTTTTTCTTGTGTCGCAACGGTTTTCGGTCCGGATGACCGCCAGATCGCCCTATGTCACGGTGTTCTCACGCCACGGCGGGCCAACGGAGGCCGTCGGAGCCGTTCGCGCGAAGGCTCAGCCGGTCACGGGAAGCCAGTCGTGGCGCCCCTTCTCGAACGCCGTGACGTCGTCGACGTGGCGCAGGGTCAGGGCGACGTCGTCGAGTCCCTCCAACAGCCGCCAGCGCGTGTACTCGTCGATCTCCAGCGGCGCCTCGACGCCCTCGGCGGTGACGACGCGGGCGGCCAGGTCGACCGTGACCGGCGCCTGCGGGTCGTTCTCGGAGAGGGTCTGCAGACGGTCGACGACGTCGTCGGGCACGGTGGCGACCAGCAGGCCGTTCTTGCCCGCGTTGCTCCGGAAGATGTCAGCGAAGCGCGGCGCGATGACGGCGCGGAACCCGTAGTTCTGCAGGGCCCAGACCGCGTGCTCCCGCGACGACCCGGTGCCGAAGTCGGGACCGGCGACGAGGATCGTCGCGCCGTCGTAGCGCTCGTCGTTGAGGACGAACGAGGGGTCCTGCCGCCACGCGGCGAACAGGCCGTCCTCGAACCCGCTGCGGGTGACGCGCTTGAGGTACGAGGCCGGGATGATCTGGTCGGTGTCGACGTTCGCGCGCCGCAACGGCACCGCGCGGCCGACATGTGTCGTGAACGGTTCCATCGTCAGGCCTCCAGGTCGGCAGGTGAGCTGAGGTGGCCGGTGACCGCCGTGGCGGCGGCGACCAGAGGCGACACCAGGTGCGTGCGTCCGCCGCGTCCCTGCCGGCCCTCGAAGTTGCGGTTGGACGTCGACGCGCTGCGCTCCCCGGGAGCCAGCTGGTCGGGGTTCATGCCCAGGCACATCGAGCAGCCCGCGCCACGCCACTCCGCGCCGGCGTCGGCGAAGACCCTGTCGAGCCCTTCGCGCTCGGCCTGGCTGCGCACCTGGACCGAACCGGGGACGACGAGCATGCGCACGTCCGACGCCACCCGGCGCCCGCGCAGGACGTCGGCGGCGGCGCGGAGGTCCTCGATCCGGCCGTTCGTGCACGAGCCGAGGAACACCGTGTCGACGGAGACGTCGCGCAACGGCGTGCCCGCGCGCAGGTCCATGTACGTCAGCGCCCGCTCGGCGGACGCCCGCTTGCCGGGGTCGTCGTACGCCCCAGGGTCCGGGATAGACGCCGACAGGGGGGCACCCTGGCCTGGGTTCGTGCCCCAGGTGACGAAGGGCTCGACCGACGACGCGTCGAGGTCGACCTCCGTGTCGAACGCCGCTCCCGCGTCGGTCGGCAGGGAGCGCCAGTGGTCGAGCGCGGCCTCCCACGCCTTGCCGGTGGGCGCGCTCTCACGTCCCTCGACGTAGCTGAACGTCGTGTCGTCGGGCGCGATCATGCCCGCCTTCGCGCCCCACTCGATCGACATGTTGCACACGGTCATCCGGCCCTCCATCGAGAGCTGCCGGAACGCCTCGCCGCGGTACTCGACGATGTGACCCTGTCCGCCGCCGGTGCCCACCTGGGCGATGAGCGCGAGGACGAGGTCCTTCGCTGTGACGCCGTACGGCAGGTCGCCGTGGGCGTTGACGGCCATCAGCTTCGGCCGCGCCTGGGACAGGGTCTGCGTCGCGAGGACGTGCTCGACCTCGCTGGTGCCGATGCCGAACGCCAGGGCACCGAAGGCCCCGTGGGTGGAGGTGTGGCTGTCGCCGCAGACGATCGTCGTGCCCGGCTGGGTGAGCCCGAGCTGCGGACCGATGACGTGCACGATGCCCTGGCTCGCGTCACCCATCGGGTGCAGGCGGACACCGAACTCGGCACAGTTCTTGCGCAGCGTCTCGACCTGGGTGCGCGAGACGGGGTCGGCGATCGGCAGGCCGAGCCCGGTGGTGGGGACGTTGTGGTCCTCGGTGGCGATCGTGAGGTCGGGACGGCGCACGGTCCGGTTCGCGAGCCGGAGCCCGTCGAAGGCCTGCGGGCTCGTCACTTCGTGGATGAGGTGGAGATCGATGTAGAGCAGATCGGGTTCGCCGTCGGCGCGTCGCACGACATGGTCGTCCCACACCTTCTCCGCCAGAGTGCGGCCCATGAGAGGAACTCCTTGGTTCGACAGTCTCTTGTGTCTCGGCTCTTGTGTCTCGGATCGTGAGATGAAAGTATCGAGACATGGACAACTCTAGCGGGGTCGGCGTCCTCGACAAAGCCGTACGCATCCTCGCCGCGCTCGAGAGCGGCCCATCGTCCCTCGCGTCGCTCGTCGCGTCGACCGGCCTGGCCCGCCCGACGGCCCACCGGCTCGCCGTCGCGTTGGAGCACCATCGCATGGTCACGCGCGACGCGCAGGGCCGTTTCGTGCTCGGCCCGCGGCTCGGCGAGCTCGCGACGGCGGCCGGGGAGGATCGCCTCCTCGCGACCGCGGGACCCGTGCTCGCGCAGTTGCGCGACCAGACCGGCGAGAGCACGCAGCTGTTCCGGCGACAGGGCGACAGTCGTGTCTGCGTCGCCTCGGCGGAACGGTTGAGCGGCGGGCTGCGCGACGTCGTCCCGGTCGGCAGCGCGCTGCCGATGATCGCCGGGTCCGGCGCGCAGATCCTGCTCGCGTGGGAGGAGCCCGAGCGCCTGCACCGGGGTCTTCGGCACGCGAAGTTCTCCGCCACCACGCTCGCCCAGGTACGCCGCCGCGGCTGGGCGCAGAGTGTCAGCGAGCGCGAGCGCGGCGTCGCGTCGGTGTCCGCGCCGGTGCGCGGGCCCGGCAACCGGGTGATCGCCGCGATCTCCGTCTCCGGCCCGATCGACAGGGTCGGCCGCGCACCTGGCCGGCTCTACGCCGAGGCCGTGGTGCGGGCGTCGGAGCGCGTCAGCGAGGTTCTCCGCCGCGGCGCCTGACCCGCACCGGGGTCCCCACGGTCGCCCGCACCCCACCTGGGGTCCCCAACGGTCACCCGCACACCCACCGGGGTCCCCAGCGGGGGCGTGGGCACCTGTCGGGGACCCCAGCCGGTGTGCGCGCCCCGGCCGGGGTCCCCAGCGTTTGTGGTGTCACCTCAGCCGTCGCTGCCGAGCGTGACCGTCGCCGTGTGCGACGACCCGCCGCGCTCGTAGGTGACCCCCACCTTCTCCCCCGGGTCGTGCGACCGGGTGGCGGCGACGAGTGCGTCCGCCGAGTCGATCCGCCGGTCGCCGAGCTTCGTGACGACGTCTCCCTCGCGCAGTCCCGCCTTCGCCGCGGGACCACCACTCGTCACACCCGCCAGCCGAGCGCCCGCCGTGCCCTGGCTCACGTCCGAGACCTGCACGCCGAGGAGGGCGTGCTGCGCGGTGCCGTCGTCGATCAGCTGCTTCGCGATCGGCCAGGCCTCGCTGATCGGGATCGCGAAGCCGAGGCCGATGTTGCCCGACTGCCCCGACGACGAGCCACCCGTGCCGGCGATGGCGGAGTTGATGCCGACCACCCGGCCGTTCATGTCGACGAGCGGACCACCGGAGTTGCCCGGGTTCACCGCGGCGTCGGTCTGGATCGCGTCGAGCACGGCGCTGTCCTGCTCCGCCCCGCCGGGTCCGTTGCCCTCCGCACCGGTGGTGCGGACGGGACGGTCGAGCGCGCTCACGATGCCCGACGTCACCGTCCCGGAGAGACCGAGCGGCGAGCCGATCGCGACGACCGGGTCGCCGACGTCCAGCGACGTCGAGTCGCCGAGCGTCGCGGCGGTGAGACCGGAGACGTTCTCGGCCTGGATGACCGCGAGGTCGCTGGACGCGTCGGTGCCGATCACGCGCGCCTGCGCGGTCCTGCCGTCCTGGAAGGTGACGGTGAGCGTCCCGCCCTGCCCCGCGTCCGCGACGACGTGGTTGTTGGTGAGGATCCTGCCGTCGGAGCTGACGATGATCCCGCTCCCTCCGGCTGCGCCCGTCCTGCCCTCCGCCGTGATCGACACGACGCTCGGCAGCACCCGGTCCGCGACCCCGCTGACGTCGCCGCTGGGCGCGTCGGCCTTGTCGTTGGCCGCGGGCAGACCGCTCACGGTCGCGGGCGAGCGCAGTGCCCCCAGCCCGGCGACCGTGCCCGCGCCGGCGCCGCCGCCGATCAGCCCCGCCGCGAGGACCACCGCGACGAACGCGGCGGTCCGTCGCCTCGGCCGGCGCGCGGGACCGTACGGCGGCGGACCCGTCGGAGGCGCGCCCTGCGGCGGCGTGCCGAACGGCGGTGGCGGAGCCTCGTGGAACGGCGGTCCCTGCGCGGGCCCTTGTGGCGGTGACATCGGCGGTGTGCTGTTCATACCGTCGAGGATCGAACCGCATGCTGGGAGCATCCTGGGCGCAGGTTGAACGCTTCCGCAGAGATGCGGGGTCAACGGCGGCCATAGCCGGGTGACCCGTTCCGCCGGCCTGAGCCGTTCCTAGGGCGTGACGGTCGTCCGGTGGTCGTACGCGCGCCCGTGCAGGGCGCACGGCACTCCGGTCGGGCGAGGGCACAGGATCGAGTGCTCCGACGCCGTGGCGCGGTAGAGCCGGTACGGGGACGGCGCGGTGACGTCGGCCAACGTCACGGACCGGACGCCGGGCTGGAGCGGACCCGGATAGACCGTCAGCGCCCGTTCGACGTCGTCGCCCGCCAGTTCCTCGGCGACGGCGGCCAGGTAGACCGGTGCCCCGTCGCCGGGTCGCACGCGGGAGTCGAAGATCACGATGCTCACCTCGGGCCGCCGCGCGAGGTTGCGCGAGTGGGTGACGTCGGGCGACGACATCCAGTAGAACTCGCGGTAGTCCGCATGCGTGAAGTACACCGGCGACGTCCAGGGGCGTCCGTCCCCGTCGGCGGTGCCGAGGATCATGAAGAGGTTGTCGTCGACGACGCCCCTGACGAACGCGGCGGTGTCGTCGATCATGCCGTCCCCCTGACCGCGAGCAGCCGCTCGAGGACGTCCATCTGCTCGTCCGGCGGGGTCTCCATGAACCACAGGACGTGGTCGACCCGGAGAGCATCGAGCTCCTCGAGGTCGGTCGCCACCTGCTCGATCGAGCCGGTGAGCGGCATCCGGTCGTCGACCGGTGTGTCGCCGACCGTGCCGTTGACCTGGACGACCAGCGGCAGCGTGTCGGGGTCGTGCCCGGCCGCCGCGGCCGCGGTCCGGAAGACGCCGACGGACTGCTTGAGCATGTCCCAGTCGAACACGACGGTGGCGAGGCCCGCGCCGAGCCGGGCAGCGCGTTCGAGGGCGGCCGGCGCGCCCGCGCCGAGCACGAGGGTCGGGCTGCCCGCTCGGACCGGCTTGGGACCGATCTCGCACTCGGGGATCTGGTAGAACCGGCCGTCGAAACGGACGGGGTCGGGACCCCAGACGGCGTGCATCGCCTGGAGGTGTTCCTCGAACCCGGCACCGCGCCGTGTCATCGGGACACCGCTCGCGACGAACTCGTGCGACATCCACCCCTGCCCGATGCCGGCGATCAGGCGCCCGTTGCTGAGCCGGTCGATCGTGGCGAGCCGGCGCGCGAGGTGCACCGGGTCCTGCAGGAGCCCGGGGATGACGCTGGTGCCGAGCGCGATGCGTTCCGTCCTGCCCGCCAGGTAGCTCAGCACCTCGAGGGCCTCGTACACCGTGGCCCAGTCGGCCGGCGAGTCCACGGGCGGGCCGAAGCCACCCATCGGGATCGGCTCGACCGGCCGCAGCAGGCGCTCGTACACCCAGACGGCACCGAGCCCGATGCGCTCCGCGGTCTCGGCGGCGCGCAGGATCGCCTCGGGCGAGGCGTGGGCTCCCGAGATCGGGAGGTGGACACCCAGCTCCGTCATGGTCTTCTCCGTCCGTTCGGCGATCGACAGGGCCTCATCATGCGCGGCCGAGCTTCCGCCGCGCTATCGATTCGCCATCCACGGCGCCGGGGAAGAGCGGCGCCCGTGCCGTTGTTACGTGCACGCCGTTCGAGAGGAGGACCTCACATGAAGGTCCGCAGGTCGCTTCGTTCGTTGAAGTCCAGGCCGGGCGCCCAGGTGGTGCGCCGCGGGAGGAGGGTCTACGTCCTCAACAGGAGGACCCCCCGCCTCAAGGCACGCCAGGGCTGACCGGAACCACGGAGGTCGAGGGGTGAGGTTCACCCGCGCCGAGCTGGAGGCGTGTCGAGGTGACACGCTTCCAGACCTCCTGGGCCCGGACGTGCGGCTGCTCTTCGTCGGCATCAACCCCGGACTGTGGACGGCCGCCGTCCAGGCCCACTTCGGCCGGCGGGGCAACCGGTTCTACCCGGCGCTGTACCGGGCGGGCATCGTCGACCGGCTGATCGACGCGTCGTCGGGATACGACCCCGACGACCTGGCCCACCTGAAGGCTCGCGGCATCGGCATCACCAACCTGGTCCACGAGGCGACGGCGCGCGCCGACGAGCTCGACACGGACGCGCTGGTCGCCGGTGGCGAGTCGCTGGCGGCACGGGTCCCTCGGATCGGCCCCGCCGTGGTGGCGGTCCTCGGCATCACCGCCTACCGCACCGCGTTCGCACGTCCACGCGCCACGGCCGGCCGCCGGCCGGAGGATCTCGGTGGCGCACAGCTCTGGGTGGCGCCGAATCCGAGCGGTCTCAACGCGCACGCCACTCTCGCCGGGCTGGCCGACGCGTATCGCGAGGTGGCGGCAGCGGCGGGAATCGACGTGCTCGAACCACCGTCGGCGTAGCGCGTCGACGCCGGTCCAGGGACCGTTTCCCGGTGCTAATGTCGTGAGCATGGTCGACCGCGTGCATCGCATCGTCGTCGAGGGCTCCAGGATCCACACCCCGAGGCTGTTGCTGCGCCCGTGGACGCCTGACGACACCGGGGCGGCACTCGCGGTCTACGGCACCGACGAGGTGTCGCGCTGGCTGGCACCGGCCATGGAGCGGGTCTCCGACGAGCGCGAGATGCGCACGCTCCTCGACCGGTGGATCGCGGAGTGCGAGACCCTCGAGCCGCCGCAGGGACGATGGGCGATCGAACGTCGCGACACCGGCGACCTGGTCGGTGGCGTCGTGCTGCTGCCGCTCCCGCCGTACCGCGGTGACCTCGAGATCGGCTGGCAGCTGGCGCCGGGCGCCTGGGGCGAGGGCCTCGCGGCCGAGGCGGGCCACGCCGTGGCGCACCAGGCCTTCGAGTCCGACGCCGCGGTCGAGGAGCTGTTCGCCGTGGTCCGCCCCCGCAACGCCAGAGGCGCCGCCACCGCCCGCCGGGTCGGTATGGACTGGGTCGGGGAGACCGACAAGTACTACGGCCTCAAGCTGCAGGTCTACCGCCTCCGCAAAGCCGACCTAGACCATTCCGGCCCCACGAGATCTGACACGCCGAGCTGACCGGTCACGGAGCCTGCCTCCCCGAACCGAAAGCGGAGCGCGAGCGGGAAGCGCACGGCCGAGTAAGAACCGCGGGGTCTGGGGCTCGAGCCCCAGAGAAGAAAAAGCGAAGGGGAGCCGGTGCGGCGAATGCCGCACACAGCTCCCCATCCACGTAGCCCCGACGGGATTCGAACCCGCGCTACCGCCTTGAGAGGGCGGCGTGCTAGGCCGCTACACAACGGGGCCGTGGTGGTGGTACTGCGCTATCGAGTACTGCGCTGGGGTACCAGGACTCGAACCTAGACTAGCTGAACCAGAATCAGCCGGGCTGCCAATTACCCCATACCCCAATCGGAGCGTCCTCGTCGGCCGCTCCGGTGGAAGAGTCTAGCCGACGCTGTCGTCGACGGCCAAAGTGGATGAGGGCCGGGTCGGGTCCTGTTGCTAGCCTGAGACGCCCCGCGCTCCGGGCGCGGCCTCCCACGGAAACGAGACTGACACACCGATGCTCGACCGCACCGCCGTCGACGCTCTGTTCCCCGCCGAGCTGCCCGATCCCGACCACTGGGAGCGGCGCTACCCGCCCCGCGACCTCCCCGAGGGTGCGCAGGTCACGCGGTTCGGCCCGTCGCCCACCGGGTCCATGCACATCGGCGGGGTGTACGTCGCCACGGTCGACCGCGACCTCGCCGCGCACTCCGGCGGCGTCTACCTCGTGCGGGTGGAGGACACCGACAGGTCGCGCGAGGTCGAAGGCGCGCTGGTGCAGTTCGACCGCGCCCTCGGGCACTTCGGCATCGCGTCGGACGAGGACGACGAGCACGGCGCGTACGGCCCGTACCGGCAGTCCGAGCGCGAGCAGGTCTACCTGACGTACGTGCGCGAGCTGATGCGGCAGGGCCGGGCGTACCCGTGCTTCGCCACCAGGGAGGAGCTCGCCGAGGTCACTGCCCGCCAGCAGGCCGCGAAGATCCCCACCGGCTACTACGACCAGTGGGCGGTCTGGCGCGACGCCGACCCCGCCGCGGTGCGGGCGAAGCTCGACGCGGGCATTCCGTACGTCGTCAGGTTCCGCACGCCTGACGAGCAGGAGCCGCGGGTCCGGTTCGCCGACGTCATCCGGGGCGAGCTCGAGCACGAGGCCAACCGCAACGACGCGGTGATCCTGAAGTCGTCCGACCAGTCCCCGCGGCTGCCGACGTACCACTTCGCTCACGCCGTCGACGACCACCTGATGCGCATCACCGTGGTGATCCGCGGCGAGGAGTGGATCTCCTCGGTCCCACTGCACCTGCAGCTGTTCGAGGCGCTCGGTTTCGAGCCGATCCCGTACGCGCACATCGCGCCGCTGATGAAGCAGATCCCCGGCGGCAAGCGCAAGCTGTCCAAGCGGAAGGACCCGGAGGCGAGCGTCGACTTCTATGTCGAGTCCGGCTATCCGGTCGACGCCGTCCTCCACTACCTGCGCGGGCTCATCAACGGCCGGCTCGCCGAGATGCCCCTTCCCGAGGCGCTGGCCACCCCGATCAGCCTCGACCAGTGCGGTGTCGCCGGCCCGCTCGTCGACCTCGTGAAGCTCGAGGACATCAGCGCCGACCACGTGGCCACGCTGCCGGGGCCGGTCGTCCTCGAGGCGGTGCGCACCTGGGCCGCCACGTACGACCCCGGGCTCGCCGAGGTCCTCGCGGCCGAGTCCGGGCTCGCGATCCGCGCGCTCGCGGTCGAGCGCGACGGCGTGGAGAACCCGCGCAAGGACCTCCGTAAGTGGGCCGACTTCCGGTCGGCGTACGGCTTCTTCTTCCCGCAGCTGTTCGGGCCCGTCTCGGGTCCGGGCGACGAGCGGGTGGCGGCGCTGGGGGTCGGGGTCGGTGTCGTGACCGCGTTCGCCGGTGACCTCGTCGACACCTATCAGCACCTCGACGATCCGCAGGCGTGGTTCGAGCAGATCCGGGCGCTCGCCGGCAGGCACGGGTTCGCGCGCAACGCCAAGGAGTACAAGAAGGACCCCGACGCCTACCCCGGCTCGATCCGCGAGGCGTCACAGCTCGTCCGGGTCGCGCTCACGGGATCGACGCGTAGCCCCGACATGTATGCGATCTGCCAGGCGCTCGGCGCCGGCGAGGTGCTGCGCCGCCTGCGGAGCCTGGCCGGCCGCTGACACGTGTCAGTCGCGGGCGACGACCGGGTTGGTCAGCGTGCCGATGCCTTCTACCGTCACCGAGACGCTCTCGCCGACGTGGAGGGGACCGACGCCCGCGGGCGTGCCGGTGAGGATGACGTCGCCGGGCAGGAGCGTCATGGCCTCGGTCACGTACGTCACGAGCGACGCGACGTCGTAGATCATCTGTGAGGTGCGGCCGGACTGGCGCAGCTCGTCGTCGACGGTGCAGGTGAGGGCGAGGTCGGACGCGTCGACGTCGGTCTGGATCCACGGCCCGAGCGGGCAGAACGTGTCGAAGCCCTTGGCCCTGCCCCACTGCTTCTCGCGCCGCTGCAGGTCGCGCGCGGTGACGTCGTTGGCGCAGGTGTAGCCGAAGATCACCTCGTCGACGCGCTCCCTCGGCACCTCGCGGCAGACCCGGCCGATGACCACCGCGAGCTCCGCCTCGAAATGCACGTCGTCCGAGACCTTCGGGTAGGCGATGGGCTCCCCCGGCCCGATCACCGACGTCGACGGCTTGAGGAACACGATCGGCTCCTCGGGCACCTCGTTGCCGAGCTCGGCCGCGTGCTCGGCGTAGTTCCTGCCGATGGCGACGACCTTGGTCGGCAGCACGGGTGCGACGAGCCGCGCCTCCGCGAGCGGCAGCCTGACGCCGGTGAGCTCGAACGACGGCTGGAACGGATGGCCGTTGATCTCGGTGATGACCTCGGCGCCCTCGTCGCCTTCGACGACGCCGAACGCCAGGTCCTCGTCCTTGACGAATCTCGCTATACGCACGGGAGTCGAGGCTATACGGCCGCGCGCACCGCCAGCTCGGCGGTCTCGGCGTGCCCCTTGCGCACGAGGTAGTAGCCGATCGCGTCCTCGAGCGCCTGCCACGACGCCGCGATCACGTTGTCCCCGACGCCGACCGTGCCCCACTCGTCCTTGCCGTCGCCGGTCTGCATGAGCACGCGGGTGACGGCGTCGGTGCCGTGCGCGCCCTCCAGGATGCGCACCTTGTAGTCGAGGAGCTCGATGTCGTCGAGCTCGGGGAACAGCCGCACGAGCGCCTTGCGCAACGCGCGGTTGAGCGCGTCGAACGGCCCGTGCGCCTCGCCGGTCACGACGTGCCGCTGACCGAGCGCGTTGAGGCGTACGGTCGCCTCGCTCGACGACGTGCCGCCGGCCCGGTGGTCGACGATCACGCGCCACGACTCGACGGTGAACGCCCGGCGCCGCTCGCCGTCGAGGGTGTCGCGGAGGATCAGCTCGAACGACGCGTCGGCGGCGTCGTAGGTGTACCCCTCGGCCTCGCGGCTCTTGACGGTCTCGGTGACCGCGGCCAGCGTCGCCTTGTCGCCGGACAGGTCGTATCCGAGCTCGCGCCCCTTGAGCTCGACGCTCGCGCGGCCGGCCATGTCGGACACGAGCATGCGCATGTCGTTGCCGACGTGCGCCGGCTCGGTGTGCTGGTAGAGGTTGGGGTCGACCTTGATCGCGCTGGCGTGCAGGCCGGCCTTGTGCGCGAACGCCGAGTGCCCGACGTACGGCTGGCTCGCCTGCGGAGCGACGTTGGTGACCTCGGCGACCGCGTGCGCGATGTGCGAGAGGTCGGCGAGCTTGCCGGCCGGCAGGACCCGCCGGTCGAGCTTGAGCTCGAGGTCGCCGATCACGGTGAACAGGTTGGCGTTGCCGCACCTCTCCCCTGTGCCGTTGGCCGTGCCCTGGACGTGCGTCGCGCCGGCGGCCACCGCGGACAGCGTGTTGGCGACCGCGCAGCCGGTGTCGTCGTGGGCGTGGATGCCGAGGCGGGCGCTCGACGAGCCGGCGACGGTGGACACGACCTCGGTCACCTGGTGCGGCAGCATGCCGCCGTTGGTGTCGCACAGCACGACGACCTCGGCGCCGGCCCCCGCCGCGGTCTCGACCACGCTGAGCGCGTACGCCGGGTCGAAGCGGTAGCCGTCGAAGAAGTGCTCGCAGTCGAGGAAGACCCGCCGGCCCTCCGCCACCAGGTGGGCGACCGTGTCGCGCACCATCGCGAGGTTCTCGTCCTTGGTGGTGCGCAGGGCGCGCTCGACGTGCCGCGAGTCGGACTTGGCGACGAGGCAGACGACGGGCGTCTCCGCGTCACGCAGCGCGGCGACCTGCGGGTCGTCGGCCGCCACCGCGTCGGCCCGCCTGGTCGCGCCGAACGCGGCGAGCTGCGCGTGCCGCAGGTCGAGCTCGGTGCGGGCACGGCGGAAGAACTCGGTGTCCTTCGGGATCGCCCCCGGCCAGCCGCCCTCGATGAAGCCCACGCCGAGCCCGTCGAGCAGCCGCGCGATCACCAGCTTGTCGGCGACGGTGAGGTTGAGGCCCTGTTGCTGGGCCCCGTCGCGCAGCGTGGTGTCGTACACGTGGAAGCTGTCGTCGAGTGGAGACATCGTCTCTGGCTCCATCCAGGATTCGGTCCAGAAGTCGGTGGTCATAGGTGGCCCAACAAAAAGACCCCCCGCGATGCGGGAGGTCTGCGCGTCGGACGGGTTCGTCGCAACGCGCTAAGGGCCAATAATGGTCAGGGAACGCACGTGGCCATGATGCCACACCGCTCGCGGAGTGGGAAGCGCTGCCCACGCGCTGAGACGTCGCGCGCTGTGCGGGCGCGGCCGGAGGCGGCGCCCGCACAGCTGACGGCTCCGCGGCTCAGGAGACCCGGTGGAGCCAGCCGTGGTCGTCGCTCACCGTGCCGGTCTGGATACCGACGAGGGTCTCGCGCAGCTCGTGGGTGACGGGACCCTCCTCGCCCGACGCGGCGCAGTCGATCTCGCCGCCCCGCCAGGACAGCCGGCCGATCGGGGTGAGCACGGCGGCGGTGCCGCACGCGAACACCTCGGTGAACGCGCCGGACGCCACGCTGTCGCGCCACTCGTCGAGGGAGACGGGACGCTCCTCGACACGGCGGCCCGCGGCCTTCGCGAGCTCGATCACCGAGTCGCGGGTGATGCCCGCGAGGATCGAGCCGGACGTCGGCGGCGTCACGAGGGAGCCGTCGGCACGGACGAAGAAGATGTTCATGCCGCCGAGCTCCTCGACCCAGCGCCGCTCGACCGCGTCGAGGAACACCACCTGCTCGCAGCCGTTCTCGATCGCCTCCTGCTGCGCGATCAGGCTGGCCGCGTAGTTGCCCGCGCACTTCGCGCCGCCCGTGCCGCCGGGCGCCGCGCGGCTGTACTCCTCCGACACCCAGATGGACACCGGCTTGACGCCGCCGCTGAAGTACGACGCGGCGGGCGAGGCGATGACGCAGAACGTCACGTGCCTGGCGGGCCGCACCCCGAGGAACACCTCGGACGCGTACATGAACGGCCGCAGGTACAGGCTCTTGCCCTGCTCTCGCGGCACCCAGTCGCTGTCGGTGCGGACGAGTGCGTCGCCCGCGGCGACGAACGTCTCGACCGGCAGCTCGGGCAGCGCCATGCGCTGCGCCGACCGCTGCATGCGGCGGCCGTTCGCGTCGGGCCGGAAGGTGGCGATGGAGCCGTCGGGCTGCCGGTACGCCTTGTAGCCCTCGAAGATCGACTGGGCGTAGTGGAGCACCGACGTCGCCGGGTCGGTCTGCAACGGGCCGTACGGCCTGAGCTCGCCGTCGAACCAGCCACGGTCGGGCTCCCAGTCGATGACGACCATGTGATCGGTGAAGTGCTGCCCGAACCCGGGTGCCGCGAGTACCGCCTCACGCTCGGCCGAGGGCATCGGCCGGCTGGTGGGCTTCAGCTCGATGGGTATGGGGCCGTGCGCTGTGGTGGTCATTGCAACTCCTCGTCTCTTACCAATCGACTCGAAGCAGTGCGACGCCAGGCCCGCGTGACTGCCGGGATCCCTGCTCCGAGTCGGGTTGGTAAGCATCAGTGCAGTGCAGAAACGGTAGCAAGGGGCGTCGCGTGGTTGTTAGGACGCCCAACTATCCGCAGCCATCGAACGCCACTGGGTCAGCTCGGCAAGGAGTTGTCGTTCGAACGGCCGGGTAGATCAACCCGCAGCGGCGAACTCCGCGATGTCCATGCCCACCTCTTGGGTGGACCTGGCCTGCCATTCGGTACCGCGTTCGGCGATGTCACGCCCGACGGCACGCTCGACCCGCTGCGCCGCTTCAGCGTACCCCAGGTGGTCGAGCAGCAGCGCGGCCGAGAGGATCGTGGCCGTCGGGTCGGCCTTGCCCTGCCCGGCGATGTCGGGTGCGGAGCCGTGCACGGGCTCGAACATGCTGGGCGCGACGCGGTCGGGGTTGATGTTGCCGCTCGCCGCGAGCCCGATGCCGCCCGCGATCGCCGCGCCGAGGTCGGTGAGGATGTCGCCGAACAGGTTGTCGGTCACGACGACGTCGAACCTGCGCGGGTCGCTGACGAAGAACATCGCCGCCGCGTCGACGTGCTGGTAATCCACGGTGACGTCGGGGAAGTCGGCCGCCACCCGGTCGACCGTGCGCTTCCACAGGTCGCCGGCGTAGGTCAGCACGTTGGTCTTGTGCACCAGCGTGAGGTGGCGGCGCGGGCGCTCCGCCGCACGCGTGAACGCGTAACGCACCACCCGCTCGACGCCGAACGCCGTGTTGTAGCTGTCCTGGGTCGCGACCTCCTGCGGAGTGCCGTGCCTCAGTACACCGCCACCGCCGACGTACGGCCCCTCGGTGCCCTCACGCACCACGACCATGTCGATGTCCTCGTGGTCGACGCCGACGAGGGGGCACGGCACGCCGGGATACAGGCGCACGGGCCGGAGGTTGACGTAGTGGTCGAGCTCGAACCGCAGGCGGAGCAGCAGGCCGCGCTCCAGCACACCCGGCGGGACTCGCGGGTCACCGATCGCGCCGAGCAGGATCGCGTCGGCCTGCCTCAGCTCCGCCATGACGGACTCGGGCAGGGTCTCCCCGGACGCGAGGTAGCGGCGGGCGCCGAGGTCGTACTCGACGGTCTCGAGCTTGGCGTCGGCCGAGGGCAGGACGGCCTCGATGACGCGCTGCGCCTCGGGCACGACCTCGGGTCCGATGCCGTCCCCTGGTACGAGTGCGAGTGTGATCGTGCGTGCCATGGAGCGAGGTTACCGGCCGTCCACGAACGGCCGCCCGCCAGTCTCAGGACGTGGGCAGGTGCGTGCGCAGCCCGGCGACGATCAGGTCGAGTCCCCGCGCGAAGTCGGCAGCGGGGTCGCCCGCGCCCGGCATGTCGTTGAGCGCGACGACGGTCGGTTGCGTCGCCGGGTCGAGGCGGCGGCGCCGCACCTCGGGGTCGTAGGCGGGGTCCCGCTCGCCCGGCCGCGGCCGTACGGCCTGCTCCTCGATCGCGTGGCCCACGGTGTAGCTGTAGACGGTGCCGAGCGCGAGGCCGGCGGTGGCCGCGTCGAATCCCGCTGCCGTCAGCACCCCGAGCGCGCGCTCCATGACGGAGTACATCCGTTCGTCGGTGAGGTACGTGCCCGGCACCATCTTGGCGCCGTCGCGGTACCTGAGCAGCGCGCCGCGCAGGCCGCCGGCGTACGCCCGCAGGAACTCCGGCCAGGCCCGGTGAGCCCACCCGTCGTCCACCTGGACGGCGTCGGCGAGGACGGTCGTCGCCATCGCGTCGAGTAGCTCCTTCTTGCCGGCGAAGTGCCAGTACAGCGCGGGCGCCTTGACGCCGAGCTCACCGGCGATCATCCGCAGGGTCAGCTTCTCCAGCCCCACCTCGTCGAGCAGCCGCAACGCCGTACGGACCACGGTCTCGCGGTCGAGCGCCATGCGGGCCCTCCCCTCCGGTTGACAACTTAACGATGTTAAAGCACCCTGGCAACGACGCTACTTTAACGTTGTTAAGGAGTACGCCATGAGGGCTGCCGTCATCCACACCACGGGAGAGCCGCCTCGGTACGGGGAGTTCGACGATCCGGTCGCCGGAGAGGGAGAGGCGCTGGTCCGGGTGAGCGCGGCCGCGATCACGAACATCGCCCGGGCGCGCGCGGCCGGCACGCACTACTCGCGGCACGAGGTGCTGCCCGCGGTGCCCGGCATCGACGGCGTCGGACGCACCGAGGACGGCACCCGCGTCTACTTCGGAGGTCCCCGCGAGCCGTTCGGCACCATGGCGGAGTACGCCCCGGCACCGCGGGCCTGGCTCGCGCCCGTGCCGGATGTACTCGACGACGTCACCGCTGCCGCGTTGCCGAACCCCGGCGTCTCCGCCTGGCTCTCGCTGTCGCACCGCGCGCGGCTGCGCGAGGGCGAGAGCGTGCTCGTCCTGGGCGCGACGGGCGTCACCGGCCGGCTCGCGGTGCAGTCGGCGAAGCTGCAGGGCGCGCGACGGGTCGTGGCCGCGGGGCGCGACGAGGCGTCGCTCGCGCGGCTCGCCGGACTCGGCGCCGACACCACCGTGCGGATCGGCGACCCGGCGACCGACCTCGCCGACGCGCTGGTCGAGGCGGCCGGCGAGGACGGCTTCGACGTCGTGATCGACTACCTGTGGGGCGCTCCCACCGAGGCGTTCGTCCGCTCGGTGATCCGCGGGGACCTCTCGGCCACACGCGGGCGCATCCGGCTCGTGCAGGTGGGCGAGATGGCCGGCACGGAGATCCGTCTGCCCGCCGCCGCACTCCGTTCCTCCGGGCTGGAGATCGTCGGTATCGGCACGGGCAGCATGCCGGAACCGCAGGTGATGAGCGCCGCATTCGAGCGGGTGCTCGCCGCGGCCACCGCGGGCGAGCTGTCCATCGACACCGAGGCCGTCCCGCTCAGCGGCGTCGCCGAGGCCTGGGGCCGCGACGGCCGCGGCACGCGCCTCGTCCTGGTCCCCTGACGCGGGATAGGCGCGTGCCAGGATGTGCGTCATGAACCTGCGCGGAATCTGGCGGTTCGAGGACAACGACGCCAAGGCCACGGTCACGCCCCTCGAGCTGTTCTTCGACCTCGTGTTCGTGTTCGCCCTGACGCAGGTGACGGCGTACCTCGCCGACCACCTCAACTGGCACGGCGTGGTCCAGGGTCTGGCGATCTTCGGCCTGCTGTGGTGGAGCTGGGTCTGCTACGCGTGGGTGGGCAACGTCGTGCGCGCCGACGAGGGTGCCTCACGGTTCGGGCTGTTCACCGCGATGGCAGCGATGCTCGTGCTCGCCCTGACGATCCCCGAGGCCTTCGACGACCTGCCGGGCGGCCTGCCCGGTCCCGTCGTCATCGCGCTGTGCTACCTGGTGTTCCGCGCGACTCACCTGGTCCTGTTCTGGGTCATCTCGCGCGGCGACCACGCCCTGCGCCGGCAGACGCTGCGCTTCGTCCCTTCGGTCGTGTGCTCCACGATCCTGCTGCTCGTCGCGGCCATGCTCGACGGCTGGGCGCAGACCGTGCTGTGGCTCGCGGCACTGCTGGCGGACTACGGCGGCAACCTGCTCGCCGGGTCCAACTGGCGCCTGCGCTCGGTCCCCCACTTCGCAGAACGGCACGGCCTCGTCGTCATCATCGCGCTCGGGGAGTCGATCGTCGCGATCGGCGTCGGCATCGCCGCACTGCCCATCTCCTGGCCGATCATCGTGGCCGCGACGCTCGGCCTCGTGGTGTCGGCCGCCCTATGGTGGGTCTACTTCGACGTGACGTCATTGGCCGCGGAGCACGCCCTGGCCGCGGTTCCAGAAAGCGACCGGCCCCGCGTCGCGCGCGATGCGTACAGCTACCTGCACCTGCCGATGGTCGCCGGCGTGGTGGTGCTCGCCCTTGGCCTGAAGAAGGTCCTGGAGTACGTGGGGGACACCGCACACCACTCGCTCGGCGACCCGCTCACCGGCATCGGGCTCTACGCCCTGTACGGCGGGGTCGCCCTCTACCTGCTCGGTCACGTGGCGTTCAAATGGCGGACGATGCGCCTCGTCGTCGGGACGCGCATCGGTCTGGCCGTGGTACTGGTCGCCGCACTCCCGCTCGTCGCGCAGCTGCCGGCACTCGCCTCGCTCGGCATCCTGGCCGCGGCGATGATCGCGCTGAACGTCGTCGAGACCGCTATCCACGCCGAGCAGCGTGGGCGGATCAGGCACGGCGACGCCACTCCCGACGGCCTCGGACACACCTGAGGCCGGCCGGTCGGCAGCGCCGATCGACCGGCCCCGGCCGGCGTCTCAGGTCACAGTCACGGGCGGCCGCGGCCGCCGTTGTCCCTGCGGTCCATCGCGATCTGGACGGCTCGACGCACCTCGTCGGCGTCCTTCTTCGCGTCACCGGCTGACTGCGTGTACCTGTCGTCCACCACGGTGTCGTTCCTCTCCCCCGTACGCGCGTGCCTGCCGTTCGCCGCGCCATGACCCGACGGGATCACCTCGGTGACGTGGGTGGCGTCGACACCGCGACCGGTACCTCGTGAGCGCCGGCCGGGTGCGTCCGCGGGCGAGGAGTACACGGCGCGCATTGCCAGCGAATCCACGAGACTCCTCCTGCCACGGGTCGAGACGGTCGGCCAGCGCGAGACCCCGCGACGGGTGCTGGCCTGTATTTGTCTCAGGCCCCGCCGCGGCAGGTAATGAGGAGTACCTGGCGCATCATGACGCCTTTCACGGTACGACCGTCCCGCTCGGCTTGTCTCGTCTCCCGGGCGCCGGTCTCGATCTGCGAGACAAGTTGTTGGACACCCGACTACTTTGTCGCCCGCTGTCCGCCGACGTCAGGTCCCCACCCCGACCGGGACCCCGCGTGTCGTGCGCCGCGTCGATGACCTTCGCCTCTAGCTTGTGAGTCGTGAGCTCAACGCCGCAGGCGACCCACCGACTCCCCCGCGACACCGACGCCGGTGACGGCAGCCGGCTCGTCGCGCTCGACATCGACGGCACCCTGCTCGACCAGGAGCTGCGCCTCGCACCCGCGGTACGGTCCGCCGTCCGCGACGTCGTCGCCCGCGCGCACGTCGTCCTCGCGACCGGACGCTGCATCGTCTCGACCAGGCTCGTCGCCGACCGGCTCGGTCTGGCCCGCGGCTACGCGGTCTGCAGCAACGGCGCGGTCGTCGCGCGCCTCGGCACGTTCGCGCCGGTGGCGGTGCGGACGTTCGACCCCGCACCGGCCGTCCACCTGCTGCTGCAGCACATGCCCGACGCGCTCGTCGCAGTGGAGGAGCTCGGCGTCGGCTACCGGGTGAGCGCGCCGTTCCCACCGGGCGACCTGTCCGGCCTGCAGCGGGTCGAGCCGCTCGACGCGCTCGTCGAGCACCCGGTGCCGCGTGTCGTCGTCAACCGTCCGGGCTGGTCGGCGCAGTCGCTCCTGCAGGTCGTCGACAGCGCGGGCCTGCGCGGGGTGACCTACACCGTCGGCTCCACCGCGTGGCTCGACCTGGCGCCGCAGGGCGTCACGAAGGCGGCGGCCCTGGAGGAGGTGCGCGTCCGCCTCGGAGTACCGCCGGAGGGGACGCTGGCCATCGGCGACGGCCGCAACGACATCGAGATGCTGCGCTGGGCGCACCGGGGCCTGGCCATGGCCGAGGCTCCGCCCGACGTGCGCGCCGCGGCCGACGAGGTCATCGGCTCGGTCGGCGACGACGCGGTCGCCACCGTGCTCGCGCACCGCTTCCGCTGACGCTCGGTCGCGCTCCCATCCCCGGCTCAGCCGGTGAAGAGCTTGGCCGCCTTGAGCAGCGTCTGGTAGACGCCGTACGCCAGCGGGATGCCGACGATCAGCCAGGCGATAGCGAGCCGTACCTTCATGCCGCTTCTCCTCTCGCCTCGACGCGCGCGGCCGCGCCGTCCGCCGGTTCGTGGAACCGCTCGGACACGGGACGCACCAGCAGGTTGGCGACGAAACCGACCGCCAGGACGGCGATCATCGTGAACAGGGCCGGCCGGTACGCGGCCGCGGTCAGGCTCCCCGGCTCGCCCTGCGCGTCGAGGAACGAGTTGATGATGAGCGGTCCCGCGACGCCCGCCGCCGACCACGCGGTGAGCAGCCGACCGTGGATCGCGCCGACCTGGTACGTGCCGAAAAGGTCGCGCAGATAGGCGGGAACGGTAGCGAACCCTCCGCCGTAGAACGAGATGATGAGCATCGCGAAGACCACGAACAGGATCGTGGTGGTGCTCCCCAGCAGGGCGAGGCCGAAGTAGAGCAGGATGCCGACGCCGAGGTAGCCCATGTAGATCGGCTTGCGGCCGATCAGGTCGGACGTCGACGACCAGACGAACCGACCGGCCATGTTGGCCATCGAGAGCATGCCCACGAGCCCGCCGGCGGCTCCCGCGGCGACCGCCGACGTGCCGTTCTCACGGAAGAAGTCCTGGATCATCGGTGCCGCCTGCTCGAGGATCCCGATGCCGGCGGTGACGTTGCAGAACAAGACGATCCACACGCACCAGAACGACCGTGTCTTGATCGCGTTGGCCGCGGAGACGTTCGCCGTGGTGACCATCGGCTTCGACCGCAGCTTCGCGGGATCGAAGCCCTCGGGAGCCCAGCCGTCCGCGGGCACTCGTGCCGTGAACGCACCGAACATCATGAAGACCAGGTAGATGAGGCCGAGCGAGAGGAACAGGGCCGCGACCGCAGAGCCGCTCGCGACCGACGCCGGGTCGGTGGGGTCGTAGCCGCTGTCGTACAGGGCCATCAGCTGCCCGGACAGCGGGCTCGCGATGAGCGCGCCGCCGCCGAAGCCCATGATCGCGAGACCAGTGGCGAGGCCGGGGCGGTCGGGGAACCACTTGATCAGGGTCGACACCGGGGAGATGTAGCCGATGCCGAGCCCGATCCCGCCGATGAAGCCGTACCCGAGGTAGACCAGCCACAGCTGCTGCGTCGCGATGCCGAGCGAGCCGACGAGGAAGCCGACGCTCCAGCAGCACGCCGCCGTGAACATCGCCTTGCGCGGACCGTTCCTGTCGACCCAGGTGCCGGCGATCGCGGCCGAGAGCCCGAGCATCACGATCGCGATCGAGAAGATCACGCCGATCGCCGTCTGCGAGGTGTCGAAGTGCTCGACCAGCGCCGTCTTGTACACGCTCGTGGCGTACGCCTGGCCGATGCACAGGTGCACGGCGAGGGCGGCCGGTGGGAACAGCCATCGGTTGTACCCCGGTCCGGCGACGGACCGCTCCCGATCGAGGAAGCTCAGCACGATCTACCTCCCGACGTCATCGTCGCCCCGGCCGCGCACCATCCTGCACATTCGTTCGCCGACTGTCGACGTCCCGACCGCTCACCGTGAGACGAACGGTCCCTCCCCCGCGGCCGGTGGCTCCCCCGCCCCGACTCGCGATGCTTCGGCTGAGGCAAAAGGCTTAGCGACAGCGGCCTTCGCCTGCGACGCTTCGGAGCATGACCGTTCGGACCTATCCCGCGCTGCTCCGGACTCCCGGGGTCGCCGTGCTGCTCGCCTCGTCCCTCGCCGCGCGGACGCCGAACACCATGATCATGATCGCGATGTCGTTCTGGGCGCGCGACCTGACCGGCACGTTCGCCTGGTCCGGGGTGCTGATCGGCACCTACACCGCCGGCGTGGTCGTGGCCGGCCCGCGCCTCGGCCGGCTCGTCGACAGGTACGGGCCGCCGCGGGTGCTCCTCCCATGCGGCGTCGTGTGGAGCGCGGGGTTCGTCGTGCTCGCGGTGCTGCCGGCGAGCGTCTGGTGGGTCGGGCTCGGCGTCTCGCTCGTCACCGGCGCGGCGCTCCCGCCGGTCAGCGCGGCGGTCCGGGCGGTATGGCCGCGGCTCGTCCGCGGTGACCAGCTGCGGACGGCCTACACGCTCGAGGCCACGGCCCAGGAGCTGATGTTCGCGGTAGGCCCGATGCTCGCGGCGGTCCTGGTGACGTTCGCCGGCTCGCGGTTCGGCATGGCGGGTTGCGGTGTCGTCGGCCTCGCCGGCGTGGTGTGGTGCGCCAGCCGCCCGGCACTGCGAGCCGGTGGCACCGGAGCCGAGCCGTCACAGCGCCGCGAGGGCATCCTGCGCCACCCCGGACGGTTCAGCCTCATCGCCGGTATGGCGCTGCTGGTCGCGGCGTTCTCCGCCGTCCAGCTCGGCATCGTCGCGTTCGCCGAGGCGAGTGGCGACCGGCTGCTGAGCGGCGTGCTCGAGCTGGTGTGGAGCCTGGCCAGCCTGGCGGGCGGCCTCGTCGCCGGGGCGGTCGGCGCGCGCAGGGGCGTGTCGCCGTGGCGGCGGGTGGCGATCATGTCGGTGGGCGTCGCCGGCTGCGTGGTCGCGCCAGGACCGTGGTGGCTCGGCGTCGCGTTGATCGCGGCCGGGGCGATGATCGCACCGACGATGGCGGCGGCGTACGAGTGCATGGGCGAGCTCGCCCCACCGGGCGCGAGCGCCGAGGCGTTCGCCTGGCTCTCGGTCGCGGCCATGGCGGGTTCAGGAGTCGGTGCGA
The DNA here is from genome assembly GCA_009379955.1 of Streptosporangiales bacterium. Lineage (NCBI taxonomy): Bacteria > Bacillati > Actinomycetota > Actinomycetes > Streptosporangiales > Streptosporangiales bacterium. The sequence goes on from WHST01000022.1 coordinate 33,523, forward strand.
CGCTCGGCGGCCAGGTCGTCACCTGGTACGGCCCGAGCGGAGGGTTCGCGCTCGGCGTCGTGCTGTGCGTGGTGGCCGTGGCCGCCCTGCTGCCGGCGGGCCGCACCGGGACGCCGGCCGCCCTCGCCGGCCGTCCCGCCCTCGCCCCCGAGTAAAGGGCGGAGGCGCCCCGGTCGTCACTCGCTGAGGTCGACGACGCGGCCGTTCTCGGCGCCGATCCCCGAGACGATCGCGTCGACCAGGCCGGCCGGGATCGGCGAGTCGACGGTCATCACGACGAGCGCGTGGGTGGCCTTCTCGTCGCGGCCGACCTGCATGCTCGCGATGTTGACGTCGGCCTCGCCGAGCAGCCTGCCGACGGTGCCGACGACGCCCGGACGGTCGGTATAGCGGAAGAACGCCATGTGCTCGGTCAGCACGATGTCGACGTCGTAGCCGTCGACCTCGACGAGCTTCTCGACGTGCCTGACGCCCGACAGCGTGCCGGACACCGAGTGCACCTCGCCGCTGGCGAGCGTGCCGCGGATCGTCACGACGTTGCGGTAGTCGGGGCTCTCCTCGCTGGTGAGCAGGCTGACCTCGACGTCGCGCTCCTGGGCGAAGAGCGGCGCGTTGACGTAGCTGACGGCGTCCTCGACGACGTCGGTGAAGACGCCCTTGAGCGCGGCGAGCTGCAGCACCTGGACGTCCTCGGTCGCGATCTCGCCGCGCACCTCGACCTCGAGGCCGCTCGCCATGCCGCCGGCGAGCGCGGTCCACAGCCGGCCGAGCTTCTCGACGAGCGGCAGCGCCGGGCGGACGTCCTCGGCGATCGCGCCGCCCTGGACGTTGACGGCGTCGGGGACGAGCTCCCCGGCGAGCGCGCGGCGCACGGACTTCGCCACGGCGACGCCGGCCTTCTCCTGCGCCTCGTGGGTGCTCGCGCCGAGGTGCGGTGTGACGACGACGTTGGCCAGCGAGAACAGCGGGCTGTCGGTACACGGCTCCGTCGGGAAGACGTCGACCCCGGCGCCCGCGACGCGGCCGTCCTTCAGTGCCGCGGCGAGTGCGTCGTCGTCGATGATGCCGCCGCGTGCGGCGTTGACGATGCGCACGTCGGGACGGACGAGGTCGAGCTCGTGCTCGCCGACCAGGCCCTTGGTCTCCGGCGTCTTCGGCAGGTGCACGGTGATGAAGTCGCTCTCGCCGAGCAGCTCGTCGAGGCTCACCAGACGCACGCCGATCTGCGACGCGCGCGCGGCCGGGACGTAAGGGTCGTACGCGATCAGCTTGACGCCGAACGCGGACAGCCGCTGCGCGACGAGCACGCCGATCCGGCCGAGGCCGAGGATGCCGACGACCTTGCCGTGCAGCTCGACGCCGGTGTACTTCGACCGCTTCCACTCTCCCGCCTTGAGCGCGGCGTCGGCCTGGGGAACGTTGCGGGCGGTGGCGAGCAGCAGCGCGATGGCGTGCTCGGCGGCGCTCACGATGTTGGACTGCGGCGCGTTGACGACCATGACACCGCGCTTGGTGGCCGCACTGACGTCGACGTTGTCGAGGCCGACGCCGGCACGCGCGACGACGCGCAGCTTCGGTGCGGCGCCGAGCGCCTCGACGTCGACCTGGGTGGCACTGCGGACGATCAGCGCCTCGGCGTCGGCGAGCGCGGGCAACAACGCGGCACGATCGGTGCCGTCGACCTCGCGTACGTCGAAATCCTCGGCGAGGAGGGCGGTTCCTGCGGGCGAGAGCTCGTCAGCGACGAGCACTACGGGACGACTCACGTGTAGGGACCTCTCGCGGCTATTGCTGTGACCGGTGTCCTCGGGGCTCGGACACAGCTCTGTGCCCACGTAACGCAGAGTTTACCCACCGACGGATCGATCGACCCGGCGGCCGTGATAGTGGGGTCGCATCCCCCGGAACGACGCGAAGGGCACCGTCACCACACCATGGTGTGGTGACGGTGCCCTTCGCGTGTACGGAACGTGCTGCTCAGGCCGTCTCGGTGATCGGACGGTCCACCCACGGCATCATCGACCGCAGGTGCTCGCCGGTCTTCTCGATCGGATGCTGCGCCTGGTCCTCACGCGCCTTGCGGAACATGGGCCGACCGGCGTCGTCCTCGGCGATCCACTCCCGCGCGAAGGTGCCGTCCTTGATCTCGTCGAGGATGCGCTGCATCTCCTGCTTGACGTGGTCGTCGATGACACGCGGCCCGCGGCTGTAGTCGCCGTACTCGGCCGTGTCGGAGACCGAGTAGCGCATGCGCGCGATGCCGCCCTCGTACATGAGGTCGACGATCAGTTTGATCTCGTGCAGCACCTCGAAGTACGCGATCTCCGGCTGGTAGCCGGCCCTCGTCAGGGTCTCGAACGCGGCCTGCGACAGGTGCGAGATGCCACCGCAGAGCACGGCCTGCTCGCCGAACAGGTCGGTCTCGGTCTCCTCGGTGAAGGTCGTCTTGATCGCGCCGGCGCGGGTGCCGCCGATCGCCTTCGCGTACGCCTTGGTGACCGGCCACGCGTTGCCGCTCGCGTCCTGCTCCACCGCCACGAGGACGGGCACGCCCTTGCCCTCGGCGAACTGCCGGCGCACCAGGTGACCAGGGCCCTTCGGCGCGACCATGCACACGTCGACGCCGGTCGGCGGCTTGATGAAGTCGTACCTGATGTTGAAGCCGTGGCTGAAGAACAGCGCGTCGCCCTCGACGAGGTTCGGCTCGATGGCCTCGGCGAAGACGTGCCGCTGGACGGTGTCGGGCGCGAGCACCATGACGACGTCGGCTTCCTCGCACGCCTCGTACGGCGTGAGGACGCGCAGGCCCTCGGCCTCGGCATTGGCCCGGCTCTTCGACGCCTCGGGCAGGCCGATCCGCACGTCGACGCCGGAGTCGCGCAACGAGAGCGCGTGCGCGTGGCCCTGGCTGCCGTAGCCGAGGACGGCCACGTTCTTGCCCTGGATCACCGACAGGTCGGCGTCGTCGTCGTAGTAGATCTCCGCCACAGCGGATCCTTCCTTCCTCGTTCGATCTAGGGGTGTATCTCCAGACGCACCCTAGGCGCTTCGCTCGAGCGAGCGGAGCGTGCGGTCGGTGATGGAGCGCTCCCCGCGGCCCAGCGCGACCACGCCGGACTGGACGAGCTCCTTGATGCCGAACGGCTCGAGCACGCGCAGCATCGCGGACAGCTTGTCCGGTGACCCGGTGGCCTCGATGGTCACCGACTCCGGCGAGACGTCCACGGTACGCGCGCGGAACAGCTGCACCGTCTCGAGCACCTGGCCACGGTGCCGCGCGTCGGCGGCGACCTTCACCAGCAGCAGCTTGCGCTGCACGCTCGAGCTCTCCTCGAGCTCGACGATCTTGATCACGTTGACGAGCTTGTTGAGCTGCTTCGTGACCTGCTCGAGCGGCGAGTCCTCGACGCCGACGACGAGCGTGATGCGCGAGACCTCGGGGTGCTCCGTGGTGCCCACGGCGAGGGACTCGATGTTGAAGCTGCGGCGGGAGAAGAGGCCGGAGATGCGTGCGAGCACGCCGGGCTTGTTCTCGACGAGGACCGAAAGTGTGTGGGTCTTCACAGGTCGTCCTTCTCCCAGTCGGGCGCCATGTCCCTGGCCACCTTGATCGCGTCGTTGCTCGTGCCCGCCGCGACCATCGGCCACACCATCGCGTCCTTGTTGACGACGAAGTCGATGACCACGGGGGTGTCGTGGATGCTCATCGCCTTCTCGATGGTGGCGTCGACCTGGTCGGCCTCCTCGCAGCGCAGGCCGACGCAGCCCATCGCCTCGGCGAGCTTGGCGAAGTCGGGGATGCGCGTGGAGTGCAGGTCGGTGTTGGAGTAGCGGCCCTCGTAGAAGAGGGTCTGCCACTGCCGCACCATGCCCAGGCTCTGGTTGTTGATGATGGCGATCTTCACCGGGATGCCCTCGAGCGCGCAGGTGACCAGCTCCTGGTTGGTCATCTGGAAGCAGCCGTCGCCGTCGATCGCCCAGACCGTCGCGTCGGGACGGCCAACCTTCGCGCCCATCGCCGCGGGGACGGCGTAGCCCATCGTGCCGAGCCCGCCGGAGTTGAGCCAGGTGGACGGCTTCTCGTACTTCACGAACTGCGCCGCCCACATCTGGTGCTGACCGACGCCCGCGACGTAGATCGCGTCGGGGCCGACCGTCGCGCCGATCCGCTCGATGACGTACTGCGGCGACAGCGTGCCGTCGTCGGGTGCGTCGTACCCCAGCGGGTACATCCGCCGCCAGCCGTCGAGCTGCCGCCACCACGCGGCGAGGTCGGCGACCCGGCCGCTCTCGCGCTCGGCGCGGACGGCCTCGAGCAGCACCGCGAGGGTCTCGCGGCAGTCGCCGACGATCGGCACGTCCGCGGCGCGGTTCTTCGAGATCTCTGCGGGGTCGATGTCGACGTGGACGACCTTGGCCTCGGGCGCGAACGACGAGAGCTGGCCGGTGACGCGGTCGTCGAAGCGCGTGCCGAGCGCGATCAGCAGGTCGGCGCGTTGCAGCGCGCCCACCGCCGTCACCGAGCCGTGCATGCCCGGCATGCCGACGTGCTGCCGATGGCTGTCCGGGAACGCGCCCCGTGCCATCAGCGTGGTGACAACGGGGATGCCGGTCAGCTCGGCCAGCTCGAGCAGCTCCTTGGTCGCGCCGGCCTTGATGACGCCGCCGCCGACGTAGAGCACCGGGCGGTCGGCCTCGGTGATCATCCGCGCCGCCTCGCGCACGCGCTTGGCGTTGGGTTTGGTCACCGGCCGGTACCCGGGCAGGTGCGGGCGCACCGGCCAGCTGAACGAGCCGGTCGCCTGCATGGCGTCCTTCGCGACGTCGACGAGCACCGGGCCCGGGCGGCCCGTGCTCGCGATGTGGAACGCCTCGGTCACCGCCTGCGGGATGTCCTCGGGCTTCGTCACGAGGAAGCTGTGCTTGGTGATCGGCATCGTGATGCCGCAGATGTCGGCCTCTTGGAAGCCGTCAGTACCGATCAGACTGCTGGGCACCTGGCCGGTGATCGCGACGATCGGCACCGAGTCCATGTGCGCGTCGGCGATCGCGGTGACGAGGTTCGTCGCACCGGGGCCGCTCGTCGCCATGCACACGCCGACTCGTCCCGTCACCTGCGCGTAGCCCTCGGCCGCGTGCCCGGCGCCCTGCTCGTGCCGGACGAGGACGTGGCGGATCTGCTTCGAGTCGAACAGCGGGTCGTACGCGGGGAGGACCGCGCCGCCGGGAATGCCGAAGACGACCTCGACACCCTCGTGCTCGAGCGATCTGATGAGGGCCTGTGCCCCCGTCATCTGCTCTGTCATGCGCCCACGCCTCCTCGCACTGCCACAGTCGTCATGCGTCCTCACCGTTCCCCGACATGTAGTTGGCCATCAAAAAACCCCTCGGGCCGAAGCCGGCGAGGGGTTGCGCACAAGCGGATCTCGGTCAGCCTGTGCGCTGCCCGAGTACGAGGATCGACCGCTCGTTGTTCACGATACGTACCTTCACCCGAAGCGACCGTGCGTGTCAAGCTGGTGGGACGGTTCGGTCCATCATCCGAGACGTGAGGCGTGCCACAGGCTCAGGGATCGTCACCGAAGCTCGCGCCGACGTCGAGCGGGTCGTGGTCGAAGCCCGACGCCATCGTCAGGATCAGCCCGTTGACGTAGCCGCGCTCACCGTGTCCCAGCGGCACCTCGAGCCAGGCGCCGCGCATGTTCCGCGGAACGGTCACGAGCGTGAAGCCGTCGTCGGCAGTGCGCGCATGCACCTGCTCCGGTGCAGAGCCGACCCCTCCGTGCAGGACGACCCGGCGGTTCGGGTGGTCGGGGAAGAGCACGGCGACCTGGTCGCCCATGCGCCACGCCACCGGGTCGCCGGCGTCGAGCAGTGGCCTGCCCCTGATGTACCTGTTGATCGAGAGCCTGTTGTCGACGTCGCGGCTCCACCACAGGGCCTGCAGCACGACCGCGCCGGTGCGCAGCCGGTACGCCGCGGCCATCCAGTACGTGCGGCCGCCGTCCTGCCTGGTCCACCGCCACAGGACGTCGAGCTGGGCGAACGTGAGCCGGTACGTGCCCGCGAGGTCGGCCGCCGCGAAGCCCCAGGCCTCGTCGTCGGGGACGTCCCCGTACGACCGCCGCGGTGCCGGTGCCTGCCCGCCCGGGTAGAACGACGTGCGCTCGACGCCCTGCACCGGACCGTCGTAGGGCGAGCCCGCCGTCCCCGTCACGGACACCCGCATCATGCGGACGGAGGGCGCCCGCACCCGCTCGAACACCACCCCGCCACGCGGCACGTGGGTGACGTACGTGCGCTCGACGTGGCCGAACCGCGGGACCGGGCGGGTCGACACCGCGATCGAGCGCGCGTCCGACGGTGCGAGCACCACGAGTAGGCCGGTGCCCGCAGGCTCGGGGTCGGCCCAGGCGACGGTCCTCGACCAGGGCGAGAGCGATCCGGCGGCGAGGCGTTCCATCCGGTCGAGGCCGTCACCCGTGCGGCCGACGAAGGCGACCAGCTCGAGCGGCCCCCGGGGGACGCCCGGCCGCACCACGAGGACGACCCGCCTGCCGTGCGCCTCACCGGCGAACAACGCCCTGCCGCCGGGCGCCCACCGGGCGAGGGAATCGAGGAGAGCGCGGTCACCGACCAGCGACCCGCGGACCGGCCAGGTCGTGACGTCCCCGCGGACGACGGGCGTCCGGTCCGGCCGGTGCTGGGGCGCCAGCACCACGGACCCGAGCACGACGAGCACGACCGTGACCGCCGCGACGAGGCCGGCGTACGCGCGCCGTCTCCGGTGGCGGCGCAGGAGCGGCGCGACACGTTCGTACGGCGCCGGATCGAGGGGCACGTCGTCGACACGCCTGCGCAGGACCTCGCCGAACGCGGCCCGCGGGTCGGGGAGATCGTCCGCCGCGGCGCCTCCGGCCAGCCGCGCGTACGCGTCGTCGCGCGCGGCCGCGAGCTCGTCGCGGCGTCCGCGCAACGAGCGCAGCGCCGTGCCGGCGTCCATCCCGGCGTACGTCTCGAGGACCACGAGCACGCGCCCGGGCGGTGACAGGGCGCGGTACGCCGCCTCCGTCTCCGAGGCCGCCGGGGTGTCCGCAGTGGTCGCGAGGAGGGTCGCGGCGTTGCGTGCGACGTCGGCCAGCACCGACTCCTCGACGGAGTCGGCGTCGTGGCGGATGTCGGGGGCAGCGCGGGCGAGGGCCTCGGCCACCAGCCGGCGCGCGGAGTCGAGATCGGCGCTCAGCAGGTAGCCGGTACGCAGGAGTGCGTGCCAGCGCGTGATGACGAACTCGCGGACGTCCGTCGCTCGGCCCTCCGACTCTCGTCACGAGCCTACGCCCGTGCGCGGTCGGCGGTCAGCCTCCTAGGGTGCGCCGCGAACCACGACGTTGGCCAGCGGCTCGCCCGCGGCGAGCCGGGCGAGCTGCTCGTTGACCAGCCGGCGGGCGCGCGGCAGGAACGCGGTGCTCGGCCCGCCGACGTGCGGGCTGATCAGGCAGCCGGGCGCGCGCCACAGCGGATGGTGGGACGGCAACGGCTCGGGCTCCGTCACGTCGAGAGCGGCGCGGAGGCGTTCGGACTCGAGCTCGGCGAGCAGCGCGTCGGTCTGCACGATCCTGCCGCGGGCGACGTTGACCAGGAGCGCGCCGTCCTTCATCCGGGCGAGGAACCCCGCGTCGACGAGACCGCGGGTCTCGTCGGTGAGCGGGAGCAGCACGACCACGACGTCGGCGCGCGGCAGCAGCTCGGGCAGCTCGTCCATGGTGTGCACGCCCTCGCGAGCGCGCCGCGCGACGCGGATGACGTCCGCCTCGAACCCGGCGAGCCGGGCCTCGACGGCCTTGCCGATCGACCCGTGGCCGAGGATGAGCACGGTGCGGTCGGCCAGCGCCGGCCGCGTCGTCGGCGCCCAGCGGCCGGAGTCCTGCGCCCTCGTGAACTCGGGGATACCGCGCAGCGAGGCGAGGATCAGGGTCATCGCCAGCTCGGCGGTGCTCGTGTCGTGCACGCCGCGCGCGTTGCACAGGGTGACGCTGTCGGGCAGTCCGGACAGCACATGCTCGTACCCGGCCGTGAGGGTCTGGATCGTCCTGAGCTTCGGCATGCGCCCGGCCAGCGCGAGGTTGACCGGGTCGAAGTCGTACGGGAGCACGTAGAACTCGACGTCGTCGAGGTCGGTCGGCTCCTGGGGCGGTCCCGTGTAGTGGGCGGCCTCGACGTCGTCGGGGATCTCGAGGTCGGTGAAGGGGACGAGTACCTTTCGAGTCATGAGCCGACCACCGAAGTGAGCATCGCAGCGAGGACGTGAGCCGCGACAATCCCGCCACGCGCAGGTGAGCGAGGAGCGGAGCGGAGGAGGTCGGCGGGAGACACAGTCATAGACGAAACCCTACCTTTGCCAGGCGATCGTCATCTTCCCGCGACCTTCGTGCCCGTACGGTCGTACTCGTGAGACTCCTCCCTGTCCTCGTGGCCATGACGGCGTTCGTCACCGCATGCGGCGGTCCCGGCGGATCCGGCGAGACCCCGTCGGCGGCGCCGTCCACCGAGGAGCCGGCGAGCCGGTCCTCGTCCGGGTCTGCGACGCCGAGCGCCACGTCCACCGGGCGGGCACGCGCCGGAGAGCCGCGGGTGCTCGTCGACGGGCTCGAGGTGCCGTGGGGCATCACGTTCCTGCCGGACGGCTCCGCGCTGGTGAGCGAGCGCGACCGGCACCGCATCATGCACGTGACGGCGTCCGGCAGGGCCACGCACGTCGGCACGATCGACGGCGTCGCGGAGGACACGTCCGAGGGCGGCCTGATGGGTCTCGCGGCGTCGCCGGCGTACGAGGAGGACAAGCAGGTCTTCGCCTACCTCACCGCCGCGGACGACAACCGCGTCATCAGCTTCCGCTACGAGGACGGCAGGGTGCGGGAGCGCCGCACGATCTTCACCGGCATCCCAAAGGCGAGCAACCACGACGGTGGGCGCATCGCGTTCGGCCCCGACGACATGCTGTACGTCACCACCGGCGACGCCGGCCAGGCAGACCGCGCGCAGGACCGGGGGTTCCTCGGCGGCAAGATCCTGCGGATGACACCCGAGGGCGAGCCGGCCCCGGGCAACCCGTTCGGCGACTCGGTGGTCTACACGCTCGGTCACCGCAACCCGCAGGGCCTGGCGTGGGGACCGGGCGACCGGCTCTACCAGGCGGAGTTCGGGCAGAACGCGCTCGACGAGGTCAACCTGCTGCGCCCCGGACGCAACTACGGCTGGCCCGACGTCGAGGGCACCAACGGTCCACGCAGCCCGCGGTTCGAACGTCCCCTCACCACCTGGCCGACCGGCGACGCCTCGCCGTCGGGCCTGGCGTACGCGGGCGGCTACCTGTGGCTGGCGACGCTGCAGGGCGAGAACGTCTACCGCATGACCGTCGACGCCGACGGCACGGTGGGGAAGCCGCAGCCGTTGTACGACGACCGGTGGGGCCGCCTGCGTACGGTCATCTCGGCGCCCGACGGCTCGTTGTGGGTCACGACGTCCAACAAGGACGGCCGCGGCGGCCTCTTCGACCGCAGCGACCGCATCGTCCGCATCCCCCTGTCCTGACATGCCGCCCGACCGGGGACCCGTTGCGAGGCGCCGCACATCGCGATTCAGGGGTTCCCATCAGCTGCAGCATGTGGGAACCCCCCGACTCACGGTGTCAACACCACGGCCAGGGCCAGAACTACGACGCGGCGAGGCGTTCCAGCAGCAGCTCGCGGACCCGCTTGGCGTCGGCCTGGCCGCGCATCGCCTTCATGACCGCGCCGACGAGCGGGCCGACCGCGGCGACCTTGCCCTCGCGCACCTTGGCGGCGACGTCGGGGTTGGCGGCGATCGCCTCGTCGGCGGCGCCGACGAGCGCGCCCTCGTCGGTCACGACCGTGAGGCCGCGCGCCGCGACCACCTGGTCGGGGTCACCCTCGCCGGCGAGCACGCCGTCGAAGACCTCGCGCGCGAGCTTGTCGGTCAGGCTGCCCTCGGTGACCAACGCGCTGACCCGGGCGACCTGCTCCGGCGTCACCGGCAGCGCGGTGAGCTCGATGCCCTGCTCGGTCGCGCGCCTGGACAGCTCGTTGAGCCACCACTTGCGGGCGTCGGCAGGCGTGGCGCCCGCGGCGACCGTACGCTCCACGACGTCGACGGCGTCGGCGTTGACGAGGTCGCGCAGCTCGAGGTCGGTGAGCGACCACTCGCGCATGATCCTCGTGCGCTTCGCGGCCGGCAGCTCGGCGAGCTCGGCGCGGATCGCCTCGACCCACTCGCTCTCCGGCGCGATCGGCACGAGGTCGGGCTCGGGGAAGTAGCGGTAGTCCTCCGCCTCCTCCTTGCTGCGGCCCGACGTCGTCGTGGCGGTGGTCTCCTGGAAGTGCCTGGTCTCCTGCACGACGCGACCACCGGCGGAGAGGACGCCCGCCTGCCGCTGGATCTCGTGCCGGACGGCGCGCTCGACGCTGCGCAGCGAGTTGACGTTCTTGGTCTCGGTGCGCCTCCCCCACTCGGCCGCGTCGTGCGGGGCGAGCGAGACGTTGACGTCGCAGCGCAGCGAGCCCTCCTCCATCCGCACGTCGGAGACGCCGAGCGAACGGATCACGGCGCGCAGCTCGGTGACGTACGCACGCGCCACGGTCGGGGCCGCCGCGCCGGTGCCCGGGATCGGCTTCGTGACGATCTCGACGAGCGGGATGCCGGCGCGGTTGTAGTCGACGAGGGAGTAGTCGGCGCCGTGGATGCGTCCGGACGTGCCGACGTGCTGCGACTTGCCGGTGTCCTCCTCGAGGTGCACGCGCTCGATCTCGACCCGCACCGTCTCGCCGTCGACCTCGACGTCGAGGTAGCCGTCGGTGCACAGCGGCTCGTCGTACTGCGAGATCTGGTAGTCCTTCGGCATGTCCGGGTAGAAGTAGTTCTTGCGCGCGAACCTGCACCACGACGCGATGTCGCAGTTCAGCGCCAGCCCGATCATCACCGCGTAGCGGATCGCGGCCTCGTTGACCACGGGCAGCGAGCCCGGCAGGCCGAGGCACACCGGGCAGACCTGGCTGTTGGGCTCGCCGCCGAACGTCGTCGGGCAGCCGCAGAACATCTTCGTACGCGTGCCGAGCTCGACGTGGGTCTCCAGCCCGAGCACCGGCGCGTACGCCGCAATGGCCTCGTCGTACGAGACCAGCGTGTCGGTTTGTGCGGTCATAGGGTCGCCCCTTCGTCGAGCAGCGGGTGTCCCCATCGGTCGAGCAGTGCGGCCTCGAGTGCCGCGCCGACGCGGTACACGCGGTCGTCGGCGAGCGCCGGTGCCATCACCTGCAGCCCGACCGGCAGGCCGTCCTCCGGTGCCAGGCCGCAGGGCAGGCTGAGCGCCGGCGTGCCGGCGAGGTTGGACGGAACGGCCGCGACGTCGGCGAGGTACATCGCCATCGGGTCGTCGACCCGTTCACCGATCCGGAACGCCGTCGTCGGAGTCGTCGGCGACACGAGCACGTCGACCTGCTCGTACGCCGACGCGAAGTCGCGGGTGACAAGGGTGCGTACCTTCTGTGCCTGCCCGTAGTAGGCGTCGTAGTAGCCGGACGACAGGGCGTAGGTGCCGATCATCACGCGCCGCTTGACCTCGGCGCCGAAGCCCGCCTGGCGGGTCAGCGCCATGACCTCCTCAGCGCTTCGGGTTCCGTCGTCGCCGACACGCAGGCCATAGCGCATCGCGTCGTAGCGGGCCAGGTTGCTCGACACCTCGCTCGGGTTGATCAGGTAGTAGGCGTCGAGCGCGTGCTCGAAGTGGGGGCAGGACACCTCCACGATCTCGGCGCCGAGATCGGCGAGCAGGTCGACACCCTCGCGGAACCGCTGCTCGACGCCGTCCTGGTAGCCGTCACCGGACAGCTCGCGGACGACCCCTACGCGCAGGCCAGCGACGTCGGCCCGCCGCGCCGCCTCGACGACGGGTGGGACGGGCGCGTCGATCGACGTGGAGTCGAGCGGGTCGTGCCCGGCGATCGCCGCGTGCAGCAGTGCGGCGTCGAGCACGGTGCGCGCCAGCGGCCCGGCCTGGTCGAGGCTCGACGAGAACGCGACGAGGCCATACCTCGACACCCCGCCGTACGTGGGCTTGACGCCGACGATGCCGCAGACCGCCGCCGGCTGCCTGATCGACCCGCCGGTGTCGGTGCCGATGGCGAGCGGTGCCTCGTACGCGGCGACCGCGGCGCTCGATCCACCGGACGAGCCGCCGGGGATGCGCTCGAGGTCCCACGGGTTGCGCGTGGGCCCGTAGGCGGAGTTCTCCGTCGACGACCCCATGGCGAACTCGTCCATGTTGGTCTTGCCGAGCACGACGACGTCGGCCTCTCGCAGCCGGGCCGTGACCGTGGCGTCGTACGGCGGCTTCCAGCCCTCGAGGATGCGCGAGCCGCAGGTGGTGGGGGCGCCCCGCATGGTGAGGACGTCCTTGAGCGCGAGCGGCACGCCGGCCAGCGGCCCGAGCGTCTCGCCGGACGCGCGCTTCTCGTCGACCCGCGCGGCGTCGGCGAGCGCGCGCTCGGAGTCGAGGTGCAGGAACGCGTGCAGCTTCTCGTCGACCGCGGCGATGCGCTCCAGGTGCGCCTGCGCCACCTCGACGGCGGACGTCTCGCCGGAGGCGATGGCCGCGGCGGTGTCGGCGGCGGTGAGCCTGGTGAGGGACGTCATGCTTCCTCCCCCAGGATGCGCGGGACACGGAAGCGTCCGTCCTCGACGGCGGGCGCGACGGACAGGACGTCGTCGGGACGCAGGCAGGGACGCGGCTCGTCGGCGCGGAACACGTTGGTGAGCGGCACCGAGTGGGAGGTCGGCGGGATGTCGTCGGCGGCGACCTCGCCGACCTTGGCGACAGAGGTCAGGATCGCGTCGAGCTGTGGCGCCAGGTGATCGAGCTCGTCGTCGGTGAGCGCGATCCGCGCCATGTGCGCGAGACGCGCGACGTCGTCGCGGGTGAGTGCGGGCATGCCGGCAAGTGTAGGACCGCCAGGCGCGGGCTCACCGTTGCGTCCGAGGAAGTGGTGGCCATGGCGACCAGTTCCTCGGACGCAACGGCAAGGGCGACTACGACCGGCGGCGGGTGAGGCGACGGCGGTAGGTCGGGCGGAGCACCTGGCGGCCGCCGACGACGTGGGCGTGGGCGACCTCGAACGACGCGTCGCGTCCGTTGAGGACGACGGTCATCACGCCGTTGTCGAACCACGGACCGTAGCGCATCCTCCAGTCGACGCCCGCGGGCGGCACCCGTGCGGTGCCGGCGAGGCGCGCGGTGAGCCTGGCCATCCGCTCGGTGCCCGCGATCCTGTTCGCGAGCTTCAGCGGCACGTTCAGCGGGTTGCGGAACGGCGACATCGTCAGCTGGTGGACCGCGATCCGCTCGGGATCGACGCCCGGCACCCGCGCCTCCGCCGTGTAGGAGCAGTGCACGTCACCGGACAGCAGCAGCGCGCTCGCCGGCGGGTCGGGCACGGCGGCGACGCGGACGAGCAGGTCGGCCATCTGGTCGAACGACTGCCGGAACGCCGCCCAGTGCTCGAGGTCGACCTTCTGCCTGACCAGCTCGGCGACGTGCCCGACCCGCGGTCCCCAGGCGCCCTCGGCGACCGCTTCGTTCCACGACTCGACGTGGTGGATGCCGGGTGGCAGCAGGTACGGCAGCGTCGACCCGATCAGCAGATGGTCGATCCGCTCGCCCTCGCGCGGGACGAGTGCGTGCTCGGTGACCCACTTCCACTCGTCGTCGTCGACCATCACCCGGTGGCTGTCGAACCGGCGCGAGCACCTGCTGTCGACCGCGACCATCCTGATGCCGAGCCGGCCGTTGCCGAAGTCGCGGTAGAAGCTCCACCGGGTCGACTCGGGCTCCGCGTCGGCCCGCCACGCGAAGTCGTCGAGCAGGCGGGTGCGCTCGTCGTCGTCGGTCACCGTGCGGACCATCCGGTACGTCTCGTCGTCGGCGAGCTGCTCCGGCGAGAGGTTGCCGAGGTGCTGGTACACCCAGTACGACCCGAAGCCGCCGACGACCCGGTCACGCCACCACGGTTGGGCCGTGACGTACTGACGCCAGGCCGCGGAGGTGTTCCAGTCGTCGCGCAGGTCGTGGTCGTCGAGGAGCATGCAGCTCGGCACCGTCGAGAGCAGCCACCGGACGGCCGGGGTGTTCCAGCTCTCGTGGTACAGCCAGGTGTACTCCTCGAAGTCGCGGATCTCGGTGCCGAGCCCGTCGTCGATGCCCTTGTGCAGGACCTTCAACCGGCGGTGCAGCTTCGCCGACGGCATGTCCGCGTAGACCTGGTCGCCGGCGAGGAACAGCGCGTCGGGCCACTGCTCGTACGGCAGGTCGCGCATCCGCCTGGCCAGCGCGACGAGGGCGTCCGCGCCGTACCTGCGCAGTCCGCGCCGGTCGAACGGGGCCACCCGCCGGCAGGAGCCGAACGCGAGCCGGAACGTCTCGTCGGTGCGGAACGTGCGGATGACGCTCGGCGGGAACGGCGAACGCGGCAGCGGCCAGGCCCGCTCGCCGTCGAGGCGCACCTCGTACGGCGTCTCGCCGCCCGGCGCCAGCCCTTCGAGCACCAGCAGCGCGTAGTGGTGGCGGTGGACGGTCCAGGTGGGCTCGCGTACGCCGAGCACCTCGACGGTGCACGGCCGGTCGGTCTCGACCCAGATCGTCGCGCGGCTCTCGTCGACGTACCGCAGCAGCGGCCCGACGAGCAGGCGTGGTGTCACGGTGCTCAGGTGGCTGCGGGGGTCGGCATGCGCCGACGTTAGCACCGTGGGACGACTGGTCGCCGAGGGTCAGCCGGCCGGCTCCCCGGTGTAGAGCGCGCGTGGACGCAGCGGGGTATCACGCGCGTACTCCTCCATCGCGTGCGCCAGCCAACCGGCGGTACGCGCGACGGCGAACACGGCCTCCCCCGCCCCCGGCACCATGCCGGCGACAGAGGTGACGGCGGCGAGCGCGAGGTCGATGTTCGGCTCGGGGAGTCGCCGGGCGCGGGCCTCCGCCAGCACCGCGTCGGCCGCGGCGAGCCGGTCGTGCCCTGGCGCCGCCTCCCTGAGCAGGTCGAGCAGCAGCCGCCCGCGCCCGTCGCCCTCCTTGTACACGACATGGCCGAGGCCCGAGATCCGCTCGCCGTGCCGCAACCGCTCGCCGATCACCCGCGCCGCGTCGCCCGGCTCGCGCATCGCGGCGAGCATCCGCTCGGCACCGAACGACGCACCGCCGTGCAGCGGTCCGCCGAGCGCGCCGAGGCCGGTGGAGACGACGGCGTACGGGTCCGCGCGGACGGACGCCGCCACCCGCGCGGCGAGGGTCGACGGGGCCAGCTCGTGGTCGGCGAGCACGACGAGCGCGGCCCCGAGCACGCGCAACAGCCCTGCCGGCGGGGGCTCCGGGCACAGCCGGCGCCACAGCCGCGCCGCGAGCGGCGCGCCGGGCGCGTCCTCGACATCGGCTACCAGGGGAAGGGCGTCGACCATGCCGGCGATCAGCGACCGCCCGGTGGCCGCGACCGCGGCGGGATCGAGGTGAAACCGCACGGGGTCGGTGGCCGCCAGGGTGGCCACGACGATCTGCAGCCGGTCGAGCGGCAGGACGTGCACCGGCAGTCCCGACTGCGCCGCCCACGCCGCGGCCACCCGGGCCGGGTCGGACACCCAGGCTGGCCTCTCGGCGGGGAACGCGCCGGTCCACAGCCACTCCGCGACCGTCTCGAAGTCGTGCACGCCGGCCAGGTCGAGGGCGTCGCGCCCGCGGTAGTACGGCCGGTCGTCGCCGAGCCTGGTGAGCTGCGAGCCGATGACCAGCTCGCCCGACCCGGGCTGCCGCCGCGGGCGTCCGCGGCGGGCGAGCTCCTCGACCTCGGCCGCGTTGTAGAGACTCCGCCGGCCGTCGTCCGCACGGCGCCTGCGCAGCACGCCCCGGCTGACGTAGGCGTACAACGTGGCGGGTCTCACACCGAGCCGCTCGGCCGCCGCCGCGGCGTCGATCCAGCTCGCCATCTGCGCCTCCGTTCCCTCGTCGACATTGATTTTCGTCAATATTGAACACAACTCGATCACGTGTCAACCTGAGGCCCCACCCGCGGAGACCAGGGAGGCACCCGTGCCGACGATCCACTTCCTCGACGTCACCAACAGGGACGGGGTGCAGACCGCCCGCACCGGGCTGTCGAAGTTCGGCAAGACGATGGTCAACGTGTACCTGGGCCGGCTCGGCGTCGCGCAGTCCGAGATCGGTTTTCCGTTCCTCTTCCACGAGGTGCCGTACGTGCGGGCGCAGGTCGCCCTGGCCGAGGCCGGCGCGTTCGGCGACCTGCGGCTGTCCGGCTGGTGCCGAGGCGTGGCGGACGACGTGGAGATGGCGGCGCCGCTCGGGCTGCGGCACTACAACCTGTCGATCTCGACGTCGAACTACATGATCGCCAACAAGTTCCGCGGCCGGCTCGACCGTGACGGGATCATCCGCGAGATGACCGCCGCCGTCCGCGCCGCCGGTGACGCCGGGGCGGAGACGATCGGCGTCAACGCCGAGGACGGCTCGCGCACCGACGACGGGTTCCTCGCCGAGTTCGCACTCGCCGCCAAGGAGGCGGGCGCGGCGCGGGTGCGCTACTGCGACACCATCGGCGGCGACACCCCCGACCGGATCAGGGCGCGCTTCGCCACCCTCGCCGCCGCCGTCGACATGCCGGTGGAGACGCACTGCCACAACGACCTCGGGATGGCCGTCGCGAACTCCGTCTCCGGCGCGCTCGGCGCTCTCGAGGCCGGCCAGGACGCCTGGGTCAACACCTGCGTCAACGGCATCGGCGAACGCTCGGGCAACGCCGACCTGCTGTCGACCATCCTCGCGTTCCGGCACGGCTTCGGCCTGCCGGAGAAGACCGAGATCGGCGACCCGCTCGACCTGTCCTGGGCACGCCGGTTCGCGTTCTGGGCGAGCTACGCGTTCGGCCAGCCGCTGCCGTACAACCAGGTGGGCGTCGGCCGCAACGCCTTCGCCCACGAGTCTGGCATCCACGCCGACGGGGCGCTTAAGGACCACGGCAACTACGAGCTCTACGACGAGGAGACGCTCGGCCCGTTCCCGCGCGACTGGCACACCCGGCCGGGACGCGTCGTGCTCACCGGCGAGTACGGCGGCAAGGCTGGCTTCCGCCACGTGATGGAGGGCCTCGGCGTCGAGGTCGTCGACGAGGACCTGTCGTTCGCGCTCGTGCAGCTCTGCAACGCCATGACCGGCCACCCGCTCACCGACGACGAGCTCGGCCTGATCGCCGCCTATCCGCGAGAGCTGGCCCTGCTCTTCCCCGACCAGCTCCCCTGACGCCATGACGAGCTGGGTGGTCCCTGTTGATCACGTCAACGTGATCAACAGGGACTTCACCTCGTGCCGGGACGAGGTGAAGTCCAGGTTCGTGAGGTGAAGTCCCGTCGCCGGACCCGCGGCCCGGCTACTCCGCCGGCGCCGGCGCCGGCGGCTGGGCCAGCTCGCGCGCGGTGTCGGGGCCGTCGTCGAGGAGGACGTGGAACGCGGCCTCGTCGAGGATCGGGACGCCGAGCGACCCGGCCTTGTCGGCCTTGGAACCCGGGTTGTCGCCGATGACGACGAAGTCGGTCTTCTTCGACACCGAACCGGTCGCCTTGCCGCCGCGGACGACGATCGCCTCGTGCGCCTCGTCGCGGCTGAAGTCGGTCAGGGATCCCGTGACGACGACGTTCATGCCGGCGAGCGGCTTGGGGCCGGCGTCGGTGACCTCCTCGGCCATGCGGACGCCGGACTCGCGCCACTTGCGGACGATCTCGCGGTGCCAGTCGACGGCGAACCACTCGCGGACGGCACGGGCGATCGTGGGCCCGACGCCCTCGGCGTCGGCCAGCTCCTCCTCGCTCGCCTCGTCGATCCTCGCGACGTCGCCGAACGTCCTGGCGAGCGCGGTGGCCGCCGTCGGCCCGACGTGGCGGATCGAGAGCGCGACGAGCACCCGGGCGAGGGGGCGCTGCTTGACCTGCTCGAGATTGTCGAGCAGCTTGCGGGCGTTGGCCGACAACGCGCCGTCCTTGGTGCGGAAGAACTCCGACTGCGTCAGGTCGTCCTCGGTGAGCGAGAAGAGGTCGCCCTCGTCGGTGACGAGGCCGTCGTCGAGGAGCGCGGCGGCCGACTGGTAGCCGAGCACCTCGATGTCGAACGCGGAGCGGCCGGCGAGGTGGGACAGCCGCTCCCGCAGCTGCGCCGGGCAGCTGCGGGTGTTGGGGCAGCGGATGTCGACGTCGGCTTCCTTCTCCGGGCGCAGCTCGGTGCCGCACACCGGACACTCCGTCGGCATCACGAACTCGCGCTCGTCGCCGGTGCGCAGGTCGACGACCGGCGCCAGCACCTCGGGAATGACGTCGCCCGCCTTGCGCAGCACGATCGTGTCGCCGATGAGCACGCCCTTGCGGCGCACCTCGCTGGCGTTGTGCAGGGTCGCGAGCGACACCGTGGACCCGGCGACCTGCACCGGCTCCATCACCGCGAACGGGGTGACCCGGCCGGTGCGACCGACGTTGACCTGGATGTCGAGGAGCTTGGTGTTGACCTCCTCGGGCGGGTACTTGAACGCGATCGCCCATCGCGGCACAGACGACGTGGAGCCGAGCCGGCGCTGCAGCGCGATCTCATCGACCTTCACGACGACGCCGTCGATCTCGTGCTCGAGGTCGTGCCGCTTCTCGCCGTACTCCCTGATGTACGCAAAGGTCTCGTCGAGGCCGGCGCACACGGTGAACCTGTCGCTGACCGGCAGGCCCCACCGCTTCAGGTCGGCGTACGCCGACGACAGGTGGGTGGGACTCCAGCCGCGGCGCGCACCGAGACCGTGCAGCAGGATGCTGAGCGGCCGCTTGGCGGTCATGCGGGGATCCTTCTGCCGCACCGTGCCCGCCGCGGAGTTGCGCGGGTTGGCGAACGGCGCCTTGCCGGCCTCGACGAGGCTGGCGTTGAGCTCACGGAACCTCTCGGTCTCGAAGAAGACCTCGCCGCGCACCTCGAGCAGCTCGGGCACGTCGTCGCCCGTCAGGCGGACCGGGATCGTGTCGATGGTGCGCAGGTTGGCGGTGACGTCCTCGCCGACCCGGCCGTTGCCCCTGGTCGCCCCGCGGACGAGGTAGCCGTCCTCGTAGACGAGGTCGACCGCGAGGCCGTCGATCTTGAGCTCGCAGAGCAGCGGGACGCCCTCGCCCGTCTCCCTCTCGACGCGCGCCAGCCACGCGGTGAGCTCGTCGTCGTCGAACGCATTGTCGAGGCTGAGCAGCCGTTCGATGTGCTCGACCTCGGTGAACTCGGTCGAGATGACGTCGCCGACCTTCTGCGTCGGCGAGTCGGGCGTGCGCAGGCTCGGGTGCGCCTCCTCGAGCTCCCGCAGCTCACGGTAGAGGCGGTCGTACTCCGCGTCGGAGACCACCGGCCGGTCGAGTACGTGGTAGCGGTAGCGGTTGTCGTCGATCTCCCGCACCAGCTCGACATGGCGCCGGCGCACGTCTGACGGCACGTCGGGCTCGTTCGTCGTCTGCCGCGCCTGCTCCTGGGCGGCGCGCTCGAGATCCTCGCTCACACGCGTACGTTACCGACACCCACCGACACCCCGCGCGCGCTTCGCCGCAGGTGAGGAGCCGGGTCAGCGGTCGGCGACCGTACGCGCGGCCCGTACGGCGAGGGCCGTCGCGTCCCGCGCCCAGGACGGCGACGCGCCGGCGAGGCCACACGTGGGCGTCAACGCCGTCCGCGTCACGAGCTGGTCGGTCGTGAGGCCGATCCGCTTCCACCAATCACGGACCGTTGTCAGCACGTCGTCGGCGGAGAGCGGGGTCGCGGGCTCGGACGTCGGGACGCAGCCGACCAGCAGACCGAGGCCCGCCTCGACGAGCTCACCGACCTCGTCGTCGTCGGCCGACGTCAGCAGCGAGACGTCGAGCGAGACGCCCCGCGCCCCCGCGTCGTGCAGCAACCGGAGCGGCAGGTCGGGAGCGCAGCCGTGGACGAGCGGCCAGCCGTCCGCGCCCTCGATCGCACCGAGGACGCCGGCCAGCGCCTCCTGTGCGGTGCGCGGCTCGACCGCCGCGACGCGCGAGAAGCCGCTCATCGTCGGGATGTCACCGCGCAGCACGGCCGGCAGCGACGGCTCGTCGATCTGGACGAGCACCCTCGCACCGGGGAGCCGGCGACGAACGCCGGCAACGTACTCGGCCACGCCCTCGGCGAGCGACTCCGCGACGTCGCGGCTCGCGCCGGGGTCGCCAAGCGCCGGGCCGCCGCGCGGCAGCTCGAGCCGGGCGGCGAGCGTCCACGGCCCGCAGACCTGCACCTTGACGGGACCCTCGCGGTCGCCCGCGACCTCCTCCAGCGCGTCGAGGTCACGGGAGAGCAGCGCACGCGCGCGTCGCTGGTCGAACCCCGGACGCGTCGCGAGCCGCCACCTGCCCGCGAAGACGTCGACGTCGATCCCCGACAGCACGCCCGCCGCCGCGCGACCGACGATGTCCGCGCCAGGTCCGCGCGCGGGCAGCTCCGGCAGGTACGGCAGGTCGGTCAGCTCGCCGACCACCACCCGGCACGCCTCCAGGGGCTCGTCACCCGGCCACGAGCCCACACCGGTCGCGGTGCCGGGCGGCCAGGGGAGGTCAGTCGAGTCGATCACGGGTGCGAGCGTACGCCGGGCATCTCGTCGTACGCTCGCACCCGTGACTGTGCCTCCCGCCACCCTCCTCCGCTCCGCTCCTCGCTCGGCGGACACACGGACACCGCGGGCACTCCGAACCGCTGCGATGCTCACTTCGGACGGCAGCTCATGACCGAGCCTCCCGCCACCCTCCTCCGCTCCGCTCCTCGCTCGGCGGACACACGGACACCGCGGGCACTCCGAACCGCTGCGATGCTCACTTCGGACGGCAGCTCATGACCGAGCCTGCAGCGACCGAACTCCCCTGGTGGCACGGGACGACGATCTACCACGTCTACCCGCGCTCCTTCGCCGACGGGAACGGCGACGGCATCGGCGACCTCAGGGGACTCATCGACCGGCTCGACCACGTCACCGACCTCGGCTTCGACACGCTCTGGCTGTCACCGTTCTTCACCAGCCCGCAGCACGACTTCGGCTACGACGTCAGCGACTACCGTGCCGTGGCGCCCGAGTACGGCACCCTCGACGACGCCGACGAGCTCATCGCCGCGTGCCACGAGCGCGGGCTGCGCATCGTGTTCGACCTCGTGCTCAACCACACCTCCGAGCAGCATCCGTGGTTCCGCGAGTCGCGACGGTCCCGCACCAACGACAAGGCCGACTGGTACGTCTGGCGCGACGGCAAGGGGCGGTACGGTCGCCGGCCGCCGAACAACTGGCGCTCCAGCCTCGAGGTGCGGTCCGCGTGGCAGTGGAGCCCCGAGCGCCGGCAGTGGTACCTCGCCTCGTTCCTGCCGTGGCAGCCCGACCTGAACTGGCGCAGCCCCGACGTGCGCCGCGCGATGTTCGACATGGCGCGGTTCTGGCTCGACCGCGGGGTCGACGGCTTCCGGCTCGACCTGTTCGGCACGGTCATGAAGGACGCCGAGTTCAGGAACAATCCCCTGCACCTCGTGACCGGCGGTGGCGACATCCCCCACCTGTGGCGTCGCGTGCACAACGAGAACACCGACGACAACTTCGCGCTCGCACGCGAGCTGCGCAGCGTGACCGACGACGTCGCACCGCCCGATCGCGTCCTGCTCGGCGAGGTGTTCGGGTCGTCGGCCACCGTCCGCCGCTATCTCGGCGACCACGACGGCCTGCATCTCGTCTTCCTGTTCGAGTTCCTCGCGTTCCGCTACGACGCGCGCTTCGTCCGCGACCGCATCAGCGCGTACGAGTCCGCGTTCCCCGCGCCGACGCAGCCGACGTACGTGGTCGAGAACCACGACCAGACGCGCAGCATCGACCGGCTCGGCGGCGACCTGCGCAAGGCAAGGGTCCTCGCGGTGCTGCTGCTCACGCTGCGCGGCGTCGCCTGCGTCTACCAGGGCCAGGAGCTCGGTCAGCCGAACACCTACATCCCGCTGCGGGACGCCCAGGACCCCATCGTCCGCGAGTTCTTCTCCTGGGTGCCCGAGGTGATCGCGCGTCGCCTGCGCCGCCGGATCAACCGCGACGAGATGCGCACCCCGATGCCCTGGGACGCCTCACCCGGTCACGGCTTCTGCCCGCCGGAGACCGTTCCCTGGCTGCCGATAAGCGCCGTGCCCGGCCGTGACGTGGCGAGCCAGCGCGCGGTGCCCGGCTCGCTGCTCAACCTGTACCGCCGCCTGCTCCGCCTGCGCGGAGAGGTCCGCGCGCTCCGCCACGGCGAGCTGCGCCTCGTACCCGACATGCCGGCCGACGTGCTGGCGTACGAGAGGTCCGCGCCGACCGAGCGATACGCCGTCTACGCCAACTTCGGCGACCGGGTCGCGCGCGTCCAGCTCACCTCTGCGGGCGACTCCGTGCTCGGCACCGACGAGGCGATCAGCCTCACCGGGCGTGACCTACGGTTGCCGCAGCACTCGGCCACCGTGGTGCGCCTGCGCTGACGCTCACCCTCCGTTCCCGTCCTCACGCAGACGGTCGTCGGGCAGGTAACGAGTCGATAACCTCAGGCCCCTCGGATACCCAAGATCACCGAGGAGCCCCATGCACACCACCCGCCATCAGCGAGCGGCCGCCGGTGCCCTGGCCGCGCTCGTGCTGTGCGGGTTCGCCGCGACCGGTCCGGTCTCGGCGGACACCGCGAAGAGATCGGTGAGCCCCGCGCTCACCCCGCAGGACGGTTCGACGAACGTCCGCACGCCGGACGACCGGCTGGAGCTCGGCGATGCCGGCGCGTCGAGGAGCGCCGCGGACGTCGCGCGCCGCACCGGCTACGCCCTGCTCGAGCCCGTCACCCTGCCCCACGACGCGTCCGCCGTCTCGGTCGACTACGCGGCGAGGGAGCCGACCGGGTCGTCCGCCGCGGTCGACGTCCGCGCCCGTGCGCGCGACGGCGCATGGACGCAGTGGACCGCCGCGGCGCCCGGCAGGGCGACGAACCTGTCGGTGTCGAGCCGTACGGTCCAGCTCCGGGTCGTGCTCCAGGCGGCGGACGCCGAGGCCAGCCCGAGCGTCGGCGACGTCGCCGTCGCCGCGGCGCAGGCGACGAAGCAGGCCGTCGCACGCGCCGCCGCGCCCGTCGCCTCGCGGGTGTACGCCACGCGCGAGGGACTCGTCGGCGGCACGACGGCGAACGGTCACGTGATCGTCGAGCGCGACCACTTCGTCGCGCTCCCGTCGCGCCGCGGCCTGTCCGCCGCGGGCAACGGCGACTACTCCGTCCAGGTCTGCGCCAACGGCCGGTGCGTCTGGGAGCCCGTCTGGGACGTCGGGCCGTGGAACACCAAGGACGACTACTGGAGCCCGTCCGCCACCCGTGAGATGTGGCAGGACCTGCCGCAGGGCAGGCCGGAGGCGCAGGCGGCGTACGAGGACGGCTACAACGGCGGCAGGGACGAGTTCGGCCGCGACGTCGCCAACCCGGCCGGCATCGACCTCGCCGACGGCACGTTCTGGGACGGCCTGGGGATGACCGACAACGGCTGGGTCGACGTCGTCTACCAGTGGACCGGCGACGGCGCGTACGGCACCGTCGAGCTCGACGGCGGCTACCTGAATGTCCGCAACGCCGCGGGCACGGGTGGCGGCGTCGTCGGCATGGCGGGCGACGCGGCCCGGGTGCCGCTCCAGTGCCAGGTGCAGGGCGACTCCGTGACCGGCTCACAGGGCACCACGACCACCTGGTACCGCGTGAACGCCGGCATGTACCTGTCGAAGGCGTGGGTCGCGGGCGGTGACGTCGCGGCCTGCTGATCGACACGCCCTAGATGCCTCTGACTGCGAGGCGTCGTCCTCCTCCTCTACGGAGGGTGAAGGACGGCGACTCGCGGTCGCCTCCGGCGTACTGTGGACGATGCATAATCCAGCGTTCCAGGCCACAACGACGAAGCCTGGGGGGTCTCGATGGCGGCCTGGCGGAAAGGACCGTCATCATGGCCGAGATCGGTGACTTCAGCAGACGCGACGCGATGAAGGCCGTGGCACTCGCCGGCGTGGCTCCGGCGATGCTCCCCGGTGCCTTCGAGGTCCTCGACATGGACAAGCGGACGACGCGGGTGAGAGCCCCGCGGTTCAAGGTCGACCCGTTCTGGCCCAGGCCGCTCCCCCGCGACCCCGAGACGAAACGGTTCTGGGTCACCGGCGAGGTGGCGGGCACCGCACTCGACTCCAGGGACCGGCTCTACACCATCAATCGGCGCAACCTGACCGAGACCGAGCTGCGCGTCGCCACACCGTCACCGGCGTTCGTCGTCTACGACCGGAAGGGCGAGGTCACCCACTCCGCCACTCCAGCCGTCCTCCCCGACGGCGTCCACGGCTGCTTCGTCGACCACGACGACAACGTCTGGATCGGCGGCAACGGCGACGCGATCGTCCAGAAGTACAGCCACGACCTGTCGACGCTGCTGCTGCAGATCGGCGAGAAGGGCCGCTACGACACCGACGACGGCACGATCGACGGCGCGCCCAACAACAGCAGCCGTACCCTGCTGAACCTCCCCGCCGACATCGCCGTCGACCCGGAGAACGACGAGATCTACGTCGCCGACGGGTACGGCAACCGCAGGGTCGTCGTGTTCGACAGGAACGGCACGTTCCAGCGCCAGTGGGGCGAGCAAGGCACGCTCGCCGAGGCGCAGACCGGCGCGCCGGGCAAGTTCTTCGCGGTGGTGCACGGCGTCAACATCGGCAACGACGGCCTGGTCTACGTCAACGACCGCAAGGGCGACCGCATCCAGGTGTTCGAGAAGGACGGCACGTTCGTCAGGAACATCTGGGTCAACAGGGGCTTCCTGCTCGACGACCCGGCGAGCCCGGGCACGTCGTGGGACATCGCGTTCTCCAAGGACCGCGACCAGCGGCTCATCTACTGCGTGGACGGCGAGGAGCAGTTGCTCTGGACGCTCAACCACTCCGACGGCAAGACACTCGGTGCGTACGGACAACCCGGTCACATGGCCGGAGAGTTCACGTACGTGCACACGCTCGACACGGACTCGCACGGCGACATCTACACCGGCGAGACCATCGGCGGCCGCCGCGTGCAGCGCCTCGAGGCCGCAGGGAGGTGGTGACGCCGTGCCGGACAGGAAGCTCTCCCGCAGGCACCTCCTCGGCGGCACTGCCGCGGGCGCGACCGCCGGCTTCGTCGCCGGCATGCCCGGCACGGCGTCGGCCGAGCCGGCGTCCGGCGAACGGTTCTCCGCCCGACGTCCCACCGGCCACCGGACCAAGGTGCTCTCCTACTCCGACCTCGACGACCGCGGCGGCGGGTTCAAGCTCGCGATCCAGGAGGTGCGCGGCAGGTGGTACCTGTACGTCGGCCATCTGTGGCACGGCGGGTGGACCATCCTCGACGTCACCGACCCCCGGCGTCCCGAGGTCGTGAACTTCGTCGAGGGACCGGCCAACACCTGGACGATCCAGATGGACGTCAACGACGGCAAGATGATCACCGCCCTCGAGCAGAAGCCGGCGAGCTGGGGCGGCGACCCGGACGCGCCGTTCGAGGAGGGCGTGCTCATCTGGGACCTCGAGGACGATCCCGTGCACCCGCGCAGGCTCGGCCACTTCCGCACCGGCGGCACCGGCACCCACCGCAACGGCTACCCGGGTGGGCGCTACGTCCACCTCGCGGCCGGGATGCCTGGCTACAGCGAGAACATCTACGTGATCATCGACATCGCCGACCCGGCGAACCCCGTCGAGGTCTCGCGGTGGTGGGTACCCGGCCAGCACGTCGACGGTGGCGAGACGCCGGAGGACTCCGTGTCACTGCACGGGCCGCCGTTCGTCGTGGGCGACCTCGCGTACCTCCCGTACGGCGCCGCCGGGATGATCGTGCTCGACATCAGCGACGTCACGAAGCCGACGCAGGTCGGGCGGCTCGACTTCTCCCCGCCGTTCAACCCGAACATCGGCGCGCACAGCGTGCTCCCGCTGCCGGGACGTGACCTCGCGGTGGTGAACTCCGAGGCGATCGCGGTCCGCGGCGGGGAGCCGTTGAACCACACCTCGATGGTCGACATCGCCGACCCCGCGAACCCGGTGCTGCTGGCGACGTTCCCCGAGCCCGTGCCACCGCGGGGAGCGCCGTTCGAGACGTTCTACGAGCGCGGCGGCAGGTTCGGGCCGCACAACACGCACATGATGTACCACAGCCGCTTCACCGACCACACGGAGAAGCGGATCTACCTCACGTACTTCAACGCCGGGCTGCGCATCTACGACATCGAAGAACCCCGGCGCCCGCGCGAGGTCGGGTGGTTCCTGCCGCCCGACCCGAAGAAGCGCTACGGCCCGCAGCCGCCCGACGCGCTCGTCCTGCAGAGCGAGGACGTCCTCGTCGACCGGCGCGGCAACATCTACCTGTCCAACAAGAACCAGGGGATCTGGATCCTGCGCTACACCGGCCGCTGACCGTCAGCTCGTGAGCAGGCGAACGACCTCGTCGACGTCGGACAGGTCGGGCAGCACGGCGTCGGCGCCGAGCGCCGACAGCTCGTCGTAGCTCGACCTGCCCGTCGCGACGAGCAGGCAGCGCGCGCCGGAGGCCGCCGCGCACTCGTAGTCGAACTCGGTGTCGCCGACGATCCAGGTCTGCTCGGGCTCCCACCGCCGCCCGTACGCGCGCTCGGCACGTTCGAGCACCAGCGGCAGCAGCTTCGGCCGGTCGGCGTGGTCGCTGCCGAACGCGCCGATCTCGACGTCGAGGAACTCCTCCAGCCCGAACGCCGCGAGCTTGACCACGGCGTTCGGCCTGATGTTCCCCGTCAGCACCGTCTGCACCACGCCGTCGGCGCGCAGCCGGGTGAGCGTCTCGCGCACGCCGGGCATCAGGTGCCCGTCGGCGGCGATCAGGTGGGCGCGCTCGGCGAGTACCTGCTCGAGATGGACGAGCACGTCGGCGACGTGCGCGTCGTGCGGTGTCGGCACGCCGCCGGAGACGAGGATCTCCCCCGCGATCCGCGGGTCGGTCTTGCCGCCGAACCAGACGTCGTACGTCAGCGCCTCACCCACCGCACGAGTGACCGCGGTCTGCATGATGTCCCTGCCGGCGGTGCCGGAGGACAGGAGCGTCTGGTCGACGTCCCACGCGACGAGCGGCGTCACGCACCCCTCCGCTCGGTGCGGTCGATCGTCGCGGACCCGACGACGCGCTCGTCGTCGGCGTAGAGGACGACCGCCTGCCCCGGCGCGACGCCCTCTGCGGGACGTCGCAGCGACACGACGAGCTCATCGCCGACGGCCTCGGCCACTGCCGGGTGGACGCTGCCGTGCGCGCGCAGCTGGGCATGGCACTCGATCGGGCCGCCGGGCACCGGACCGGCCCACCGCGGGCGGATGCCGGTGACCGAGTCGACGAGCAGCGACTCGCGCGGACCGACCGTGACGGTGCGGTCGACCGGACTCACGTCGAGCACGTACCGCGGGCGGCCGTCGGGTGCCGGCCGGCCGAGCCGCAGCCCGCGCCGCTGGCCGACGGTGTAGGCGTACGCGCCGTCGTGCTCGCCGAGGACGCGACCCTCCTCGTCGACGACCGTCCCCGGCGAGGGGCCGAGCCGGTCGGCGAGCCACCCCGCGGTGTCGCCGCTCGGGATGAAGCAGATGTCGTGGCTGTCGGGCTTGTCGGCGACGGCGAGGCCGCGGCGGTCGGCCTCGGCGCGGACGTCGGTCTTGCGGGAGTCACCGAGCGGGAAGAGGGAGTGCGCGAGCTGGTCTGCGGTCAGCACGCCGAGCACGTACGACTGGTCCTTCTCGTCGTCGACGGCGCGGTAGAGCCGGCCGTCGACGAGCCGCGCGTAGTGCCCGGTGCAGACGGCGTCGAACCCGAGTGCGCGCGCCTTGTCGAGGACGCTGGTGAACTTGACGCGCTCGTTGCAGCGAAGGCAGGGGTTCGGTGTGCGGCCGGCGGCGTACTCGTCGACGAAGTCCTCGACGACGGCGGCGTGGAAGCGTTCCGCCAGGTCCCAGACGTAGAACGGGATGCCCACGACGTCGGCGGCGCG
Organism: Streptosporangiales bacterium; assembly: GCA_009379955.1. Classification (NCBI taxonomy): domain Bacteria; kingdom Bacillati; phylum Actinomycetota; class Actinomycetes; order Streptosporangiales; species Streptosporangiales bacterium. The sequence continues at coordinate 61,709 of WHST01000022.1, forward strand.
CCGCGCGTCGCGTGCGTCCTCGCGGGTGCAGCACCCACGCGCACCCGAGCGGTACGACTGCGGGTTGCGCGACAGCGCGAGGTGCACGCCGGTCACGTCGTGGCCGGCGTCGGCGGCGCGGGCGGCGGCCACGGCGGAGTCGACCCCGCCGGACATCGCCGCGAGCACGCGCAACGGTCGGTCGGTCATGCCGTCCAGGCTAGTCGGCGCCGGACTCACCCGTGGACAGCGGGAGGCTGGTCGGCCGCGGAGGTGAGGCCGGCGCGGCGGGCACGCTCGACCGCGGGGCCGATCGCGTCGACGAGCGCGTCGACGTCGGCGGTGATCGAGGTGTGACCGAGCGAGAACCGCAGCGAGCCGCGGGCACGCTCCTCGTCGGCGCCCATGGCCAGCAGCACGTGGGACGGCTCGGCGACGCCGGCCGAGCAGGCCGAGCCGGTGGAGCATGCGACGTCCTGCGCGTCGAGGAGGAGCAGGAGCGAGTCACCCTCGCAGCCGGGGAAGGAGAAGTGCGCGTTGCCCGGCAGGCGTCCGTGCGGATCGGGGTCGCCGTTGAGCACGGCGTCGGGTACGGCCGCGCTGACGCGCGTGACGAGGTCGTCACGCAGGACCGCGAGCCGCTCGGCCTCGCTGCTCCGGTCGCCGACCGACGCCGTGACCGCCGTGGCGAACCCGACGTACGCGGCCGCGTCGAGGGTGCCCGAGCGGACGTCGCGCTCCTGCCCGCCGCCGTGCAGGACGGGCGTGACCTCGGCCTCCCTGCGGAGCACGAGAGCCCCCGCGCCGACGGGACCGCCGAGCTTGTGGCCGGTGACCGTCAGCGCGTCGAGGCCGCTGGCGGCGAAGTCGACGGGAAGGTGCGCCACCGCCTGCACGGCGTCGGAGTGCACCGGGATGTCGTACGACTGCGCCACCTCGACGATCCGCGAGATCGGCTGGATCGTGCCGACCTCGTTGTTGGCCCACAGCACCGAGACCAGTGCCACCGTGTCGGGGTCGCGCGCCACGGACTCCGCGAGTGCGTCGACGCGGACGCGACCGAGCCCGTCGAGCGGCAGCAGCTCGACCTCGGCGCCCTGTTCGCGTGCGAGCCACACCGCGGAGTCGAGCACGGCGTGGTGCTCGCCGGCGCCGACGAGGACGCGGCGCCGCCGGTCGTCCCCGGCGCGACGCGACCAGTAGAGGCCCTTGACGGCGAGGTTGTCGGCCTCGGTGCCACCGGAGGTGAACACCACCTCGCCCGGTCGTGCGCCGATCGCGCCGGCCAGCTGCTCGCGCGCCTCCTCGACCACCCGGCGCGCGGCACGTCCCGGCGTGTGCAGGGACGAGGGGTTGCCGAGCCGGCCGAGCTCCGCGCTCATCGCCGAGATCGCCGCGGGCAGCATCGGCGTGGTCGCCGCGTGGTCCAGGTACGCCATCGCCGTTCAGCCTAGTGCCCTGCGTTCGACGTTGTTCGCCCGTGCCGGCGGTCAGGTGGGTGCATCGCAAGGCGGAGGAGGTCCCTCGTACTGGGCGTACTTGGGATTCTCCGACAACGCAGCGAGGTGCCCGCCTGGGCGTCGGCACGGGTGAACGTACGTCGGACGCTGGGCACTGACCAGTCGGCAGGGCTGAACGGCGACGGTGGTCGACGGGTCAGTGCGCGGGCGCGCCGGTCGCCTCCCGGTCGGTCGGCGGCGCGGTGATCCGCCGCCAGGCCGGACGCTCCGCGTTGGTCACGGCCCGCAGCGCCCATTCGACCGGGCCGTACTGGAACCGTGCCATCCAGAGCCGGCTGACGACCAGCTGCCCCAGCCAGATCCCAAGAGCGATCGCGAAGACACCGAGCGGGGCGACGTGGCCGACCAGGCCGAGACCGACGCCGGTGAAGATCAGCAGGCACGCGAGCGACTGGCCGAGGTAGTTCGACAGCGCCATCCGGCCGGCCGGGGCGAGGGCCGCGGCGAACCTGCGTCCTGGCGCGGTCCTGAAGAACAGCAGCAGGCTCGCGACGTACGCGGCGGTGAGCGCGGGCGAGGTCAGCATGCCGATCGCCGTGGCGGTCGTGTCGGTGCCGATGCCGTCCATGCCGGCCCACTGGTACGCGCCGGCGAGGCCGATCGGGTAGCCGACCAGGCAGATCACCTTGAGCGCCCTGGTGTGTGCGTCGACCTCGGCCAGCAGCCGCCGCTTGCCCGCGGCGAGGCCCACCAGGAAGGCGGCCAGTGCCATCGAGAGCTGGTAGGCGACCAGGGTCAGGCCCAGGAACGGCAGGTCGGCGATGTGCTGCACGATCACGGAGCCGTAGCCACCGCGCAGCGTCTCGGTCATCTGCTCACCGGCGAGCTGGTTCGCCGCCGGGTCGAAGATCTCGATCGACATGAAGAAGCCCGAGAGGAAGGTCGCGACCGACGTGTACACCACGAGGACGACCGCGACCACCATCGCCGTCCGCGGACGGATGCGGTGCAGCACCAGCAGGATCAGCCCGATGACCGAGTACGCGAGCAGGATGTCGCCGGAGTAGAGGAAGACCGCGTGCAGGGCGCCGAGGGCGAACAGTCCGGCCAGCCGGCGGAGCATCCGCGGCCTGAACGCCGCCTCCTGCCGCTTCGCGGCGTCCATCTGCAGCGTGAAGCTGTAGCCGAAGAGGAACGAGAAGAACAGGTAGAACTTCGTCGCGAACACGAACGCGACGACCCAGTTCACGGCGTCGTCGACAGGACCGTCGAAGACGGGGTCGACGCCGAACGCGGCCGTGTAGCCGGACGCGAAGTAGGCGATGTTGACCATCAGGATGCCGAGCAGCGCGAAGCCGCGGAGCGCGTCGACATGCGGGAGTCGTGTGGCCGGCCGCGGTGCGACCGGTGTCGAGACCGAGCGAGCAGTGGTGTCCATGGGAGGAAATATCCTCCGGCACGCCTCACCGGTCACTGCGTCCAGGCCCCGAACCGCGGTAGGCCCAGCACCCCCATTCCCACGGACCTGGGGCCAGGGACCCAATGACGCCGCGTATTGGGACCTGCCGGCCCTGTCACGCCCCGGTCACGCAGCGGCAGGCTCGAGTGACAGTGCCCCCGAGGAGAGGAGGAGCCGTGGAGACGAACATCGTCCGATTCACGGCTCGGTTCATGGTGGTCGTCGTCGCGCTGGTCGCGGCGGGTGTGGCGATCATCGCGGCAAGTCCACCCGCGTCGGCCCGGCCGAGCTTCACGATGCCGTTCCGTTGCGGGGAGACCTGGACGGGCAACAACTGGAGCGGCCACAGCCCACCGCACTCGATCGACTGGAACTTCTACCCGAGCAGTGCGGAGGTCGGCAAGCCGGTCGTCGCGAGTGCCGCCGGCACGGTCGCCGACTCGTACTACTCCACGAGCACGGGGTACGGCCACACCGTCGTGATCGACCACGGTGGCGGCTGGAAGACCAGGTACGCGCACCTCGACTCCCGCGCGGTCTCACGCGGCGCGAAGGTCGGCACAGGTCAGCGGATCGGGATCGTCGGCAACAGCTCGGCGAAGTACGACCTCGCGGTGCACCTGCACTACGAGCAGATCTCGGGCGGACGGGTCGTCAACTCCGTCGTCCAGGGTGTGTCGTGGGGCGACGGCCGCAAGGCGACACAGAAGAGCACCACCGCGTGCGGTGGTGGCGGCCACGCGACCGGCACGGTACGCACGAACGGCACGCCGTTGAACGTACGCTCCCAACCGAGCACAGGGGCCTCGATTGTGGGTACGAGGGCCAACGGCGCGTCCGTGACGATCTACTGCCAGACGAACGGCAGCACCGTGTCCGGAACGTACGGCACGAGCAAGATCTGGAACCGGATCGGCAGCGGACAGTACATCTCCGACGCCTACACCTACACCGGTTCCGACGGCCGGGTGGCGCCCGACTGTTGAGGGTTCGCCCGCCCAGAAGCGGATCGAGGGGCCGTCTCCCCAAGGTGCCTGGCGGCCCCTCGATCTCACCCCTTGCGCTTCTTGACTTCCTCGGTCAGCTGCGGGACGACGGTGTTGAGGTCGCCGACCACGCCGAAGTCGGCGATCTCGAACAGCGGCGCCTCGGCGTCCTTGTTGACGACGACGATGGTCTTGGACGTCTGCATGCCGGCC